>JBLINE010000076.1:0-5443 GCA_047638895.1 Lysobacterales bacterium | reverse complement strand
GACAAAATTTATTGATTAAACATATAGCTAGAAAGAAAATATAATGGCAAAGAAAAAAGTAGAAATAATCGTTAAAAAATTTGGTGGCTCTTCTGTTCATAATATCGACCGCATGAAAGCTGTAGCAAAACGCATTGTTGAATCAAAAACAAAGAATACCAATATTGCAGTTGTTGTATCTGCCATGGGTGATACGACAGATGAATTAGAAAAGTTAGCTTTTGGTATTTCAAAATCACCATCTGATCGTGAGATGGATATGCTTATGGCTTCTGGTGAACAAATATCAGCCTCATTACTAGCTATGGCTGTTAAACATTTAGGTCATGATTCAATTGCTCTAACAGGTCCACAAGTAGGTATTAGAACTGATGCCGCACATACGAAAGCTAAAATTGAGAGTATCGGTGGTAAACGTATTCATGATGCCTTTAAAAAGAATAAAATCGTTATTGTTGCTGGCTATCAAGGACTAAACGAACACCAAGATATTACAACACTAGGTCGTGGTGGTTCTGATTTAACCGCTGTAGCGCTTGCTGTAGCACTTAAAGCAGCTGTATGTGAGATTTATACAGACGTTGAAGGTATCTATACGACAGATCCACGTAAAGTGAAAGATGCCCGTAAAATTAAACAAATCACATTCGAAGAAATGCTTGAAATGGCATCATTAGGTGCACAAGTTATGCAAGCACGCTCAATCGAAGTGGCCAAAAAATATAATATGCCAATCCATGTTAGATCGAGTTACTCTAAAGCTGAAGGGACAATCATTATGAAAAGAGGTAATAATAAATTAGAAGATATCGCGGTGCAAGGTGTAACAACCAATAAGAGCGAAGCTAAGATTACAATATGTGCTGTACCAGATCAATCAGGTATTGCTGGAAAAATATTTACAGCAATTTCTAAAGCTGGGGTTAATGTTGATATTATTGTTCAAAACGTAAGTCATACAAAACATACAGATATTTCTTTTACAGTTCCAAAGAAAGAATTAACAAAAGCCTTAGAAGCTTCTAAAAAAATTGCTAAGAAAATTAAAGCAGGGGATGTTACTAGTGATAAGAATCTTGCACGTGTTTCTATTATAGGCTCAGGAATGCGGTCACACCAAGGTATTGCGGCGACAATGTTTGAAACATTAGCTAAAAATAAAATTAATATTGATATGATCTCAACATCAGAAATTAGTATTTCATGTATTATCAATAACAAACAAACTGAAAAAGCCACACAAGTGCTACATAAAGCATTTGGTTTAGCGAAACTTAAATAAGGGATACATAATTATGGCAAAGAAAATAACCATATATGACACAACATTACGCGATGGTTCACAAACAGAAGGCATATCTTTTACTGTAAATGATAAGATCAAGATTACAGAAAAGTTAGACACCCTTGGTGTTCATTATATCGAAGGTGGTTGGCCAGGGTCTAATCCTAAAGATAAAGACTACTTTAAGCATTATCAAAATAAGAAACTTAAGAATGCTATTGTTACTGCTTTCGGATCAACACGTCGCGCTAAAACATTAGCGAAAGATGATATTAATCTTCAAGAATTAATAAAATCTAAAGCATCAACCATTACAATTTTTGGTAAAACTTGGGACTTACATGTAACGGATATCATTCGTACTACTTTAGAAGAAAACTTAGTAATGATTAGTGACTCAGTTTCTTTCTTAGTCAGTAAGAAAAAGAAAGTATTTTACGATGCTGAGCATTTCTTTGATGGTTATAAAAACAATCCTGCCTATGCGCTTAAAACTGTACAAGCAGCTCAAGATGCTGGTGCTTCATGCGTAGTTTTTTGTGATACAAATGGTGGTACTTTACCAAGTGAAGTGAAAAGAATTATTGAAGAGGTTAAACCACATCTTAGATGTGAGCTAGGTATTCATACACATGACGATTTAGACTCAGGTGTTGCCAACAGTATCACAGCCGTTGAAGCAGGATGTACGCACATTCAAGGGACATTTAATGGCTTAGGTGAACGCTGTGGTAATGCTAATTTAACAACGATTATCGGCATACTGTCATCTAAAATGGGCATTAAATCTATTGCAGATAAAAACGTAAAGAAACTAATGGAGACCGCTTATTACATTAGTGAGATAAGTAACTTTGCAATACCAAATAATGCAGGTTTCATTGGTCATAGTGCTTTCACACATAAGGGAGGCGTGCATATTGATGCTATGCTTAAAAATCCTTTAGCTTATGAACATGTTAATCCAGAAACTTTTGGTAATCGTCGTCATTTTGTTACATCAGAGCTTGCTGGGAAAATGCCTTTAATTTTAAAAGCTGAACAAATCGGTATCAAGCTTGATAAAAAAAGCGCAGAAGCAAAACGGATCATGAAAAAATTACAAGAGAAAGAACATGCTGGATATCAATTTGAATCGGCAGATGCTTCTTTTGAACTTTTCATGAAACGTACGCTTAAAAAATACAAGCCATTCTTTCAACTAGAAAGTTTTAAGACAGCTTCTGAAAAACGTTTCGATGGACGTACATTTGCTGAAGCGACAGTACGCTTACAAATAAATGGCAAAGAACAATTCAAAGCCGCTGATGGAGATGGTCCTGTTGATGCTCTAGATAAAGCATTGCGTGGCGCCTTAACACCATTCTATCCTGAACTTCAATCAATGCACTTGATCGACTATAAGGTGCGTGTGCTTGACTCCAATGAAGGCGCTGCTGCAAAAGTACGCGTTCTTATTGAGTCTCAAGATGATCAAGGCGCATGGATCACATGTGGTGTACATCAAAACTTAATTGAAGCCTCCTGGGAAGCTTTGACGGATAGTATTGAATATAAATTACTTAAAAGTAATAAAAAATAAATAGACCAGGAAATATAATGAGTGAATTACCAACAAAATATAATTTTAAAGAAATAGATGCTAAATGGAGTAAACGTTGGGTTGATGAGAATGTTTTTAATTCACAACCAGATCCAAAAAATAAACCGTATGTTATTACAATTCCACCACCAAACGTAACTGGAATTTTACATATGGGTCATGCGCTCAATACAACCCTCCAAGACATCATCATGCGCTATAAACGAATGAACGGCTTTACAACATCATGGATGGTTGGAACCGATCATGCTGGTATTGCAACTCAAAACGTAGTTGAGAAAAAAATTGCAAAAGAAGGTACCAATCGTCATGAGGTAGGGCGTGAAGAATTTCTTAAAAAAGTATGGGACTGGAAAGAAGAGCATGGCTCAACAATTGTCCGTCAGCTCAAAGCACTTGGTGCATCATGTGATTGGCCACGTGAACGATTCACAATGGATAATGAATATTCTGAAGCTGTTAAAAAAACATTCATTGAACTATATAAAAAAGATTTAATTTATAAAGGTGAACGTATTATTAATTGGTGTCCACGTTGTTTAACCGCTTTATCTGATGAAGAAGCAGAACACAAAGAACATCAAGGAACGTTTACACATATTAAGTATTTATTTAAAGATGATCCTAAAAAAAGCGTTACTGTAGCGACAACACGTCCTGAAACAATGCTTGGTGATACAGCCGTTGCTGTTAATCCTAACGATGAGCGTTATAAAGACTTAATCGGTAAAGAATTAGTTTTACCACTAGTTGATCGTAGTATTAAAATCATTGCTGATGATTTTGTAGATCCAGAATTTGGAACAGGGGCTGTTAAAGTAACTCCTGCTCATGATCCCAATGACTTTGAAATGGGTCAACGTCACGACCTAGAATTTATTAACATTATGCATCCTGATGGCCGTATTAATGAAAACGGTGGAAGCTTTGAAAATCAAGATCGTTTCGAAGCACGTAAGAATATAGTAGCCGCTATAAAAGAATCAGGCAACTTTATTAAGGTAGAAGACCACACACATGCTGTGGGCCATTGCTATCGTTGTCATACTATTGTTGAACCTTACCTATCTAAACAATGGTTTGTAAAAATGGCCCCTCTCGCTAAGCCCGCGATTGAGGCTGTAACTTCAGGTAAAATTAAATTTCACCCATCCCGTTGGGAGAAGACATACATGAACTGGATGGATAATATACGTGATTGGTGTATTTCTCGTCAAATCTGGTGGGGACATCGTATTCCAATTTGGTATGATGCTCAAGATAATGTGTATTGTGCGCATGATGAAACAGAAGCACAAGCGCAAGCAACAGCTAAACACGGTAAATCAGTTGAACTACGCCAAGAAGATGATGTCCTTGATACATGGTTTTCATCATGGTTATGGCCATTTGCGACTTACGGCTGGCCTGAAAAAACAGAAGATCTTAAATATTTCTATCCAGGTGATTCATTATTTACAGCATCTGAAATTATTTTCTTTTGGGTAGCACGTATGATTATGGCAGGTTATGAATTCATGGGAGACATTCCATTTAAAGATGTTTACATTCATGGAACGGTCCGTGATTCTCAAGGCCGTAAGATGTCTAAGTCACTTGGTAACTCAATTGACCCGCTTGATATTATCGAAGAATATGGGGCTGATGCTTTACGCTTTAGCTTGATTATTAATTCTGGTACTGATCTTTACATTTCAAAAGAAAAGTTTGAAATTGGTCGTAACTTTGCTAATAAAATTTGGAATGCCTCACGTTTAGTTATGATGAATACAGAAGGTGTAACATCTAACAAAACTTTACAAGAAGTTGCTAAACAAGATTTAGATTTACCAAGTAAGTGGATTATCTCATCATTTTATTCAACACTTGAAAAGGTAAGTGAAGCGATTGAAGTTTATAAATACTCAGAAGCTGAGAGTGTCCTTTATGATTTCTTCTGGAGTAAATTCTGTGCATGGTATCTTGAAATTATTAAAAACCGTTGGGATGACCCGACAACACAAGAATTGGTTTTAGCCTTACTCGAAGAAACACTTAAACTTATGCACCCATTTCTACCATTTGTTACCGAAGAAGTTTGGACACATTTAAAAAAGGATGTAAATATTTTATCTGTTCAAGCGTGGCCTATACGAGACACTTCACTTATTGATATAAGCGCTGAGGTAGCAATGGGAACAATTACAGAATTAATCAGTGGTATTCGTAATATTCGTGCCGAATGGAATATTAGTCCGAAAAATGAAATTGATTGCTTCTTAGCAACAACAAATTCGGAAGATAAAAGTTTACTTACAGACAACGAAACTTTAATTAAAGCCTTAGCTCGCATTAAAACAGCAACCATTGAAGATGAACTATCACAAACAAAAAGTGTTGCTTCTAGTGTTGTTGGCTCAATTAAATGTGCTGTTCCTTTAGGTGATGTAATTGATGTGACTAAAGAGAAAGCACGTTTATCAAAACAAATTGAAGGCTTAGTTAAACAAAAAATTGGCATTGAGAAACGCTTAAGCAATGAAGGTTTTGTAGCTAAAGCACCCTCTGAAGTTATT
>JBLINE010000075.1:0-5499 GCA_047638895.1 Lysobacterales bacterium | reverse complement strand
GTAGTCATCCGCAAATCTCCCAATACTTTTCTCAACACTTTCAATGACAGCTGGAATACGTTTATTACGAATCACATGATCAGGCGTTAAAAGCCCACGTGTTACTAAATCTTTAACATTTTTAAGCGTCGAAAACTCAGCCGCTAAATCATTAAGTTGTGGGACAGCCAGTACCGCTCTTTGGCGTAAGGTGGAAACTTCTTTACGGAGTGTCGCCAAACTTTTAAGATCAATCTTATTTTCAGTCGCATAATTAGTCGTAAATTTGTAAGCTTTATTTTGTTTTAAGTAATTTTCAGCCTCAGAAACTAAAGCAATATGCTGATCATAACTCTCTTTGGCATTAACACCCCAAGTAAATAACCCATGATTAAGCAATACCATGCCGTCATACTTAGTCCAATCCATCCCCTTTGTCATCTTATTAATATCACGCGCTAAATCAAACCCAGGCATAACATAAGGAACGATAAAAACACGCTCACCATAAATTTCTTTAATACGGGCCTCACCATTAGCTGTATTTGTAATAGTAACGATCGCATCAGTATGTGAATGATCGACAAATGTAAAAGGAATAAGTGCGTGTAAAATAGCTTCAACCGACGGATTAGGTGCTGATGGATCTGTCATAGCCGCACGTTGATTGCGCACCATTGACTCATCATCAAGCACTGATAGTTCTGCCATTTTCAAAAGCATGTCCATTTTAACAGGAGCAAAACCAGCCGCTTCAATAGTCGCTAAATCCCAACCACTCCCCTTTACATAAAGAACATTTTCGGACTCACCAAAAAGATTCTTAACAGTAACTTTAACAGACGTGTTACCACCACCGTGTAAAACTAAACTAGAATTTTGCCCCAACAATTGCGATGTGTAAACACGCAAAGTGAGTAGATCATTATTACACTTATCCGCTTCATGCTGAGAGTAAAGATTTTCCATAAGTAAGACCTTAAATTATTTCCCACCATAAAACCGTAAACAAGCAACTGGGGCTTGTTTACGGTTGCTAATATTATGGAGAGCTTTTGTTAAGCTAGTTTGCGTAGCACTGTTTGTAAGATGCCACCATTTTTAACATAATCAATTTCAACTGGTGTATCTAGGCGACAAACAACTGTGAATTTTGTTTCTTTGCCATCTGGCGCTGTTGCCACAACGTTTAAATCTTGACGAGGTTTAAGATCATCATTAACACCATCAAAGCTAAAAGTTTCATCACCTTTTAAACCTAAAGTCCCGTGAGACTCACCTTCTTTAAATTGTAAAGGTAAAACACCCATGCCCGCTAAGTTACTACGGTGAATACGCTCATAACTTTCAGCAATAACCGCACGCACGCCAAGTAGTGCTGTTCCTTTAGCCGCCCAATCGCGTGAGGATCCCATACCGTAATCTTTACCCGCTAAAACAATTAATGGTGTTTTGGTTTCTTTGTACTTCAATGAGGCATCATAAATACTCATTAATTGGGGACAGACACCTGTTTTTTTAGAAGATTGCGTAGATTCAGAAAATAGGTGTCTCTCCCCATAATATGTTGTCCATGACCCTTCAGTGCCTGGGGCTAATTGATTGCGTAATTTAACGTTTGCAAATGTCCCACGTGTCATAACACGATCATTACCACGACGAGACCCGTAACTATTAAAATCCTTAGGATCTACGCCTTCTTCTTTTAAGTATTTCCCGGCAGGTGAATCTAACGCAATCATACCAGCTGGTGAAATGTGATCCGTTGTGATTGAGTCCCCTACTTTAACTAAACAATGAGCCTCTTTTAACTCTTGAATTGGAGAGGTATCAGTACTCATACCAATAAAGAATGGTGGCTCTTGAACATAAGTACTTTTATCATTCCATTGATAAAGGTCAGACGTTGTCGATTTAATAGCGTTCCATTTTTCGTTGTTTGTACTAACCCCTGAATAACGTTTACGGAATCCCTCCGCTGTCACACTTGTAGTAACAAGTGTAGCAATTTCTTCAGTTGTTGGCCAAATATCCTTAAGATAAACATCATTACCATTACTATCTTGACCCAAAGGATCTGTATCTAAATTAATATCAACGGTTCCAGCTAAAGCATATGCAACTACTAATGGAGGTGATGCTAAATAATTACCTTTTGTTAAAGGACTAACGCGCCCTTCAAAATTACGATTACCACTCAAGACAGACGTTGCGACAATATCGCCTTCAACAATCGCTTTTGAAACAGCCTCCGGTAAAGGCCCACTATTTCCGATACATGTCGTGCAGCCATAACCAACAATGTGAAAACCAAGATTTTCTAAAAAAGGCATAAGTTCGGCATTATTCATGTATTCATCAACCACTTGAGAACCTGGCGCAAAACTTGTCTTCACATATTTTTTAACCTTAAGCCCCAGCTCTGTTGCTTTTTTAGCAACTAATCCTGCTGCAATAAGTACAGATGGGTTTGACGTGTTTGTACAACTAGTTATTGCTGCAATAACAACTGCCCCATGATCCATTTGCTCATCAATATCCTCATCTTTGATGAGAATTGAATTAGTTAATTGTTTATCTGTTAAAGCAAATCCACGATCGGCCAGTGGCTTTGTTAAATCACTCTTAAATTCACTTTTCATATCTGATAGATTAATACGATCCTGAGGACGCTTTGGCCCCGCTAAACATGGTTGGACCATCGACATATCAAGTTCCATTGAATCGGTGTATTCTGGATCTTTATTATCTTTGCAATAAAACATATTTTGTGCTTTGTAATAACTTTCTACAAGCTCAACTTCTTCATCTGAACGTCCCGTTAATTTATAATATTTTAGTGTTTGTTCATCTATTGGAAAGATACCAATAGTCGCCCCATATTCAGGTGCCATATTTGAAATAGTGGCACGATCAGGCAAACTTAAATGCGCAAGTCCATCGCCAAAAAATTCGACAAATTTACCAACCACACCTTTTTTACGTAACATTTCTGTTACAACTAAAACCAAGTCAGTCGCTGTAATACCTTCTTTAAGTTTTCCTTTTAATTGAAATCCAATAACTTCTGGCATAAGCATAGCAATTGGTTCACCTAACATAACTGCTTCTGCCTCAATTCCACCAACACCCCATCCAACAACACCAAGGCCATTAATCATAGTTGTATGACTATCAGTTCCTACACAAGTGTCAGGATAAACGACCGCGTCTTTAGTTAAAACACCCTTAGCGACATATTCAAGGTTAACTTGATGCACAATGCCTGTCGCTGGCGGTACAACATTAAAATTTTCAAATGCGTTTTGTCCCCATTTTAAAAATTCATACCGCTCTTTATTTCTTTTAAATTCTAAATCGACGTTAGTATCAAGTGACGTGTGCTTACCAAAAGAATCAATCTGAACAGAGTGATCGATAACAAGATCGCATTGTACTTGAGGATTTATTTTACGATAATCCCCACCTAAATTTTTAAGACCATTACGCATAGCGGCCAAATCAACTACACATGGCACACCTGTAAAATCTTGAAGAATGACACGCCCGGGTTTATAGGAAATTTCTTTGGCTTCTTTAGAGTTTGGGGACCAATTAGCGAGTGTTGTAATATCAGTAAGTGTCACTTGATAATCATCGTAATTACGCAAAGCACTTTCTAGTAATACTTTAATAGAGAACGGTAATGTTTCAGCATTTCCTATACCCATTTTTGAAAATTCAGGAATACTGTAATAAGTATAATCTTTTTTACCGATTTTTAGAGTTTTAGCAACATTATTCTTTGCAAATTCATTACTCATTCTTTTCTCCATTTTCCGCATTTAAGTCAATTTATATGAAATTATGTTATATTTTAATTAAGAGTGCTGTATTATATAGAAACAACCCTTTTGAGTCAACCCAGCAATTGATTCATATTAAATAAATTTAATAATTTACACTTGCATTAGGAATCTAAACGTCTAATATGTATTTATATTAACGAACGCGAAAGGAATTTATGAAAGTAGCTGTTTTAAATCCATCTTTTGGTGAAGATTTTGTTCGAGTTGCCCGTTGGGCCGCTAAATCACGCGGTCGTGTGCAACGTCATCCTGAATACATGCTTACAGCCGTCCAAGTATTAATTGATGCTGGACATGAAGTTAATTTTATCGAAGCCGCTGCCCGTAACTTTTCCCCTGAAAAATCATATCAAATTGTTTGTGATTTCAATCCTGATTTACTGATGATTCATGCAACAACACCGTCTGTGTACAATGATATTGAACAAGCACGCGCAATTAAAGATAAAACAAATTGTAAAGTAGCCTTTGTTGGTCAACATGCCTCGGCTGTTCCTGAAAATACATTTGAAATTAGTCATGGCGTGATTGATTATGTTCTGCGAGGTGAATATGATTATTCTTTACGCGACATTGCTAATGGTATAGAAAATTCTAAAGTACTTGGTATGACATGGTCTGACGGTGGTAATATTATTATCAATCCAGATCGTCCAGCTCTTGATGTGACTGAGCTTCCTTTTCCTGCGTGGCAATTAATTGAGCCAGAATGGTATCCAGACGGTGGAAAGAAATTTCCGTTCTTAACACTTATGACTGGACGTGGATGCAACAATGGTTGCACCTTCTGTCGAGATCCACAACTTATGTATGGTTATAAATTACGTAACCGTACAGCGATGCAGGTTGTTGATGAAATGGAATATGATTTAAAACTACATCCTCAATTACGTGAAATCATGTTTGAAACTGATACTTTTGCCGCCGAGGCTGAACATGTAGAAACAGTCTGTCGTGAGATCATGAAACGTGGTATTCATAAGAAAATTACGTGGTCGTGTAATATGCGTACCAACACAAATTTAGAAGTCCTGCCTCTTATGCGTGAAGCGGGCTGTCGTATGCTTATGACTGGCTTTGAATTTGGATATGATGATGGGCTTAAAGCTGTAAATAAAGGTGGCGTTAGTATTGCTGGTGCCCGCGCTTATTCTAATCGTGCTAATGAATTAGGTTTTACTATTCATGGTTGTTTTATGATTGGTGCTCCTGGTGAAACTAAAAAGACAGCGCAAGAAACAATCGATTTTGCAAAGTCTATGCCTCTTGATACAATTCAAATTACAGGTGTTGCCTCATATCCTGGAACGTCCATTTATAATTGGGCCAAAAAGAACAACTATTTACGTGCCAATGATTGGCGTGAATGGCTTAATGCCCAAAAAGAACAACGTACACTATTAAGTTACCCTCAATTCTCAAGTCGAGATATTGACGAATATATTGACCGCGGTTTGAAAGAATTTTACCTGCGTCCAAAACAAATTTGGCAAATGCTTATCTCCATTCGTTCTATTGGTGATTTACTGAGAAAAATACATGGATTTAAAGCTTTTGTTGATTATTTCTGGAAGAAGTTTGTTATTATCTTTAAAACACCAGAAGAAGTAATTAAGAAAGAGTCCGAAATTGTTGCTAAAATTCGCACTCAAGAGCCCGTATCGTTATAGTC
>JBLINE010000074.1:0-5510 GCA_047638895.1 Lysobacterales bacterium | reverse complement strand
TTTCAAATATTTCTCTCGCTGTTATGCTCTTTATAACCTGTACTATTCTTTTCACTCACATCGTCGCAATACTCTGCTAAAAGTTATCTCTGAGCGACTAATACTACTCAGAAATACTGCACACCTGCGCTACATTAACTGCTTAGCCAACCGTAATTCTTCCTGCTTTGTTGAAATTTTATTATCTATCTTAGCCAATAGAATTTCTTTCTTAATAATTCCCATTTTCTTACCTGATGTAACACCCAACTTCTTTAAGTCTTCACCAGTAATACTTATCTCTATTAAACGTATGCGTTGTAAGTAATCTCTAACTTTTTCAATAATGCCAACCCGTTGCGTGCGTACCAACAAATAATACTGAACTATCTCAGGTAACTTTCCTAAGTGTTCATAAACATCTTGCGCCCTTTTAGCGCTACCTAACTTCGTTATAAGCGCATCAATATCCTTCAGATGACTTAAACTACTCTTGATCGGTTTTGGTAGTGGCAATGCTACATCCTTGTTAAGTCGTACAAATCCTTCGCAAAAACCTAAGTGAAATAATTGAACCATTATATCAGAACTTATAATTTTTTGTTCCCGATTTACGCCTCTTTGTACCATACACAGAGTATGAAAATTGATCACTTTTCCTCGCGTTAGAAACTTAAACACGCCATATTGACTCAATCTTTGTAAGATTAACTTAGTATGCTCTTCTTCAAAAATTTTCTTAAGCTCTGCATAATAACGTTGAATACTAATTGTTTTAAACACACTCTTACTTATCGCTTCTTTAATTTGAGCGCTCGTCCAACGATCAATTTTAAAACCCAACCGTTGCTCATAGCGAATTACACGGAAAATACGCGTTGGATCATCATTGAAACTATTTTTATGTAAAATACGTACAACGCCATCTTTTAAATCTTTTAAACCACCAAACTCATCAAACAATACACCATAACTACTTTTATTAATCGCAAATGCTAACGCATTAATTGTGATATCACGCCGAGCTAAATCATCATAAATATCACCCTCACAAACACTTGGCAAGGATCCTGGCTTAGCGTAAGTCTCGCGCCTTGCTGTTATAAAATCAATGCTTTGATTATCCTTAATAACTACCGTCGCAGTCTTAAATGTTTCATAGATTGTGATCTTCCCTCCTATTTCGTGCGCAAATTCCTTAGCTAATTTTATGGCATTACCTTGAATAACAATATCAATATCTGTCGTCGTACGCTTAAGTATCGCATCGCGCACAGCACCACCTACAACAAATGCCAATTGCTTTTGCTTATCAGCAATTTGTCCAATAATTGCAATACTCTTATTGTTTTCCTTATCTAGATCTATCTTCACCTTCACCCTCTTGGATGAAATTGTTTATGAATCAAACGTAGTCGTTCTTTATCTACATGGGTATAAATTTGTGTTGTTGAAATATCAGCATGTCCTAGCAATTCTTGTACCGATCTTAAATCAGCACCATGTTCGAGCATATGTGTCGCAAATGAATGCCTTAATGTATGTGGTTTTATTACTTTATCGATATTTGCCTTACGCGCATGTTGTTTTATAATCTTCCAAAAACTTTGTCGGCTTATTTTCTTACCCAAACGACTAATAAATAAATACATCGTTGTGTCATCTTTTAATAATTTACCACGCACCTTATTACAATATTTAATAATCGCCAGCTGTGCTTGCTTTCCAATAGGAATTATACGCTCTTTACTCCCCTTACCAATACATCGAACAAAACCACCATCAATATTCACTTGATTAATCGTTA
Organism: Lysobacterales bacterium; assembly: GCA_047638895.1. GTDB lineage: Bacteria > Omnitrophota > Gorgyraeia > Zapsychrales > Zapsychraceae > JANQNA01. Next base: position 3,724 of record JBLINE010000074.1, on the reverse strand, counting down.
AATTTACCATCTCAGAAACGCGCATGCCACTAGCATAAAATAATTCTAATATTGCATAATCACGCACGGCCTGCCAATTACGTCCCTTCGCTGACTCAAGAATAGCCTCCACTTCTTGCAAAGATAAAACATCTGGAATCGTCTGCCAAATTTTTGGTGTTTCAACTAACCCAGTTGGATCTTCTTTAGCTAAACGTTCACGTATAAGAAATCTATGAAACATCTTCATCGCGGCTAAAGACCGTGTGATTGATTTAGTTGATAATTCTTTCTTCTTTAAAAAGAACATAAAATCAGTCACATGTGCTCTTTCAACATCATCAATGTGATTAATGTCATTCTTACCCAAATAATCAACATATCTCGTCAAATCATGACGATACGCTACAATAGTATTATGCGCAAGCCCACGCTCAACAGCAATATGATCAAGAAATTCATCAATATAATGTTTCATAATAATTATCTCAGATGATTACATTCTAAAAAGGAACTCTTTACACACGTATTCCTTTTCATTCTTCTACTTCAAATAATCCTGAACGACTTTTGGGTTCATCTCAAGACGCATTGTTTTACCAATTATTCTTAATTGCGCCTTCACTCGATTAAGTTGTCGTATAGATTTTGACTTCTTAAATTCATTCTCAATTTGTGTAATACCATCTAAAATACTGTCTATAGCTTCTATCTTCTCTTCGTTTAATAATATTTTAATCTTTTCTGCTTGTTCACGCATTTGTGTGTATAAATACCTGTGCCTTTTATCATTCGTTGTAGATGTAATCGTTTGTTCCATTTCTTTATGCCAGATTTTCCACATAGCATAAGAGCGACCATACATTTCTTCCGTCGTATGACTTGTTTCTGCGTAATCAATTGGTTCTAAAATAGGAATGATTTCGTTTCTTTTAGTAATTTTCTTTTTACGTATAAATTTCTTGCGCATCGAACCACATCCTGTGATTGATGTTGTAATTGTGATAAGTAATCCCGCCACACACATCATGCGTAATACCTTTGAATGTTTATTCATCATAAACTAGCTCCTGAAACTGTTGTTCATTTAAAATTGTTACACCTAATTTAACTGCTTTATCATATTTCGATCCTACTTTACCGCCTGCTACAACATAACTGGTCTTCTTACTAACAGATGACACAACCGCGCCTCCCATTTGCTTAACCTTAGCTGCTGCTTCTTGACGTGTTAACAGCGTCATCTCACCTGTAAATACAAACTTAGCTCCGCCAAACTTATCCGTTTGTCCTTCGATCTCTTCTTGAATCATCTCTAGACCTAAATCTTTAAGCTCACATATCATCGCTTGTGATTCGTTATTCTGAAAATACTCAACCAAAGAATCGGCCATAATCACACCTATATCATCGATCGCCACAAAATCTTCTTGAGTCACTTTAAATAAAGCCTCTACGTTCTTATACTTAGTCGCCAATGTATCAGCGGCTTTAATGCCAATGTTTGGAATACCTAACGCAAATAATACACGCGAAAGCGACTGACTCTTACTTTTATCAATACTCTTAATTAAATTCTTAGCTTTTTTTTCAGCAAATAAATCTAACGGCAATAAGTCTTCTTCTTTAAGTTTAAAAATATCACAAATATTTTTAACCAATCCTTCAGAAATAAGTTGTGTCACAACTGACTCGCCTAAACCTTCAATATCCATAGCACCACGCGCGGCAAAATGAACAAGAGCACGTTCAATTTTTTTAGGACACCTGTCATTAATACAACGATAACTTACCGCATCACCATCTTCACGTTTAACCTTAGCACCACATTCCAAACACTTCTTAGGCGCCTTGAAATAACCTTTCGACTCTTTTATGACAACCTTTACAACTTTTGGAATAACATCACCCGCACGTTCAATCAACACACCATCACCCACATTAACTTTAAGCCTTTGAATCTCATCAAAATTGTGCAAAGTAGCTCGTGATATAATAACACCACCACATTCAACTGGCGTTAGTTCCGCCACAGGTGTTAACACTCCTGTACGTCCGACTTGTACCGTAATATTTTCAACTTTCGTCGTAGCTTGTTGTGCTGGAAACTTGTAAGAAACCGCCCATCGTGGACTTTTTAAGGTATAGCCAAGTTCCGCTTGTTGCTCCAAATTATTAACTTTAATAACAACACCATCTACTTCATATGGTAATGTGTCGCGTTTTTCTTGGAACTCAAGACAATACTTAATAACCTCATCAATTGATTTACACACGCGATTTAAAGGATTAACAACAAAACCCCAAGCTTGCACGCGTTTAAAGAATTCCCATTGTGTTTTAAGCGCAGGTGCACCTTCCATTAACCCAAAGGAGTGAACAAAACATTTTAAATTACGTTGTGCTGTAACGCGTGAATCAAGCAACTTAACCGCACCACTCGTGGCATTACGTGGATTTGCGAATAAAATTTCATCGTTTGCTTTGCGTTTGTTATTTAATTTATCAAATGCCGCGCGATCCATATAAATTTCTGAACGTACATCAAGTGATGTTGGTATCGGATATTTCTTACTTCCTTTAAGTTTCAAAGGAATGGTCTGCACTGTTTTCATATTAGGTGTTACATTTTCACCCTCAGAACCATCACCACGCGTTGCACCCAAAACAAAAGAACCATTATCATATGACAAAGAACCACTTATACCGTCCATCTTAAGCTCAACGATGTACTCAACATCATCAGTATCTAGCCCCTTAAGTACACGGCCATGCCAATCATTAATATCTTCAATCGAATATGTATTATCAAGAGAGTACATCTTTGTACGATGCTTAACGGTACTAGCTGATTCTGGTAGTTTACTACCTATGCGTTCTGTCGGAGAATTAGTTTCTTTAAATTGTGGATATTTATCTTCTAAATCACACAGTTTCTTATTTAAATCATCATATTCACGATCAGCAATTACAGGTTGATCTAAAACATAGTAATTATGACCATGTTCTTCAAGCAATTTAGCTAACCGTTTCATTTCTTTTTGAATATCTTTAGTCATCTTAAAACGTAATAATACCTTTAATGTAAAATTTCAAACCCAGTTATAAATTCAGTGACTTCTTCAACCTCTACTTCTTTCTCATCAATATTACTTGCATATTTATTCTCGATCTTAGCCATAAACATATTAAAATCATACTCACTCGCTTGAACCAACATAAGCACACGCCCATCTGCGAAGTTACGTACCCACCCATCCACACCACATTCACTTGCGAACCGTTGCGTAGTTGCACGAAAGAAAACTCCCTGCACATTACCTGTAAAAACGACTAGAAATTGCTTATTCATAGTATACGAAGTTAACAATAATTATGTTTGGATATTCTAGCATTCTGTATATAAAACGTCAATTAGAAGGTTTGGGGAAAATATTGCTTAATCTTTACTCAATGCCCAGATTACCAACCATATAATTATGGCCCAGGAAACACCTTGGATCAGTATATTATATGGATATTGCTCGGCAAAAAAGAAATCAAAAAGATATATAAGACCGCCTATAAGTAAACATTTATACACAAATTTTGAATCAGGTATCGGCAACATAATTATTCGATACTTTTAAATGTAGTAACTATTAGAGTATATATTCATTTAATATCTTAAACTACCTTAATACCAAACCCAAGCTCAGCTTCTGCTACCTTCGTTTCTCCAACGTAAGCAATCGCACGAACAAAG
>JBLINE010000073.1:0-5538 GCA_047638895.1 Lysobacterales bacterium | reverse complement strand
TCTGGATTATCTTCTTTAATAGCTGATGAATAAATAACAACGTCAACATCACACACATTGCCCGCATCATGCCCTATTGAAATCTTTGCACCTTTATCACGCAATTGTTGAACCATGCGTCCATCACGTAAGTCTGAACCACTAACACGTGCACCTTTATCAAGCAAAAGACTTGCAATAGCTCCCATACCGATACCACCGATGCCAATAAAAAAATAATGCTTACTCATAAATTTATTTCTCCAAATACCTACGCCATGCCTTATTAAGTGCTTCATAATCACGAAAACGCACATAAATCTTTGCCATTGCTGATTCAAATGACTTACCTTCTTTAAGTTCTCGTGCAAAGCGAGCAAAACGCACTTCACCTAATTCTGTAATCATATAATAAACTATGCTCGCCGCTTCTTTATAAAATAAACCCACCGTTTCACGAGGTGTCTTCGATGTTAAACGCATAACTGACAACTCAGGTATCGGTATAAAATCACCATTCTTAATCGCTAAGCGCACAGTGTCGTGAGAACCCCACCGTTTAGCTTTCTCTTGATACATCGCCACACCTTCTTCAAACCACAATGGAACCTCTGCCTTAAAACCAATAAATTCACGAAAAATAATATGCCCAATTTCATGTGGTAATGTTGAATCAAAAAATCCATGTGCTGCAGGAAATGTACGAATTACACGATCTCTCGGCGATGCAACACCATGAGACCAAGAATACGTCTTAGCTGATTTGACGTAATGCGCTTGACTGTCATAAATATAAATCCTTGTACGCTCATCATAGGTCCATCCTTTATACCGTGTATATCCCATGTTACGTGCAATACTACGATAATATTCATCAGCCGCCTTCTCAACTGTCTTTACAAAATCGAGCGGTGCTTCATTATAATAAACAATAAAATGCGTACGTTTATATTCGTTCCAATCTTCAGAAAAAGCATTAGTATTAAACATACCAATTATACTTAGTGTTAAGAGTATGATTCTCATCATCGTATTAAATCCACCACTTCTTCGGTAAGTAAATGTATCGCATCTTGTTTAATATGTTTATTACGGTTGTTACGAACTTCATCTAAATTAATTGTGCGTGTTAAACCTAAACTAATTAACTTAGAGAACTCTACGGCATCACTGCCTTGATATATTTGAGCCAACCCAATTTTTTCTAATACTTGCGCATTATTAAATTGTTGAATACCTGAGTATTGATAATGTACTAATAATGATTTTTTTTCAAGTAAAGCTAACTCAGTTACCGTCGAAGCTCCACTACGTGCTATGACAAGATCGGACAACGTATACAAAGGTGCCATATCATCAACAAACGAACTCACATACGCCTGTACATTGTACTTAGCATATATAGCACGCACCTCACCACGCTCAGCCTCACCCGTAATATGAATCACCTGAAAATCAACTTCTTTACCAAGCGTAGCAACTGCCTGTAAAAATAATTGATTAATTTGATGACTCCCCTGACTGCCACCAAAAACTAAAATCGTTTTAAGTGACTCATTCAATTTATATCTCGTATACAATGCACTTGAAGATTCATCCAACGTAACTTTACAAGGTAAGCCGGTTAAGACTGTTCTTTTCTTTGGAAAGTATTTATAACTTTCCTCAAAACTAATCGCCACACGCTTAACTAAAAATCCCAGAAATTGATTAGCTTTTCCTGGTCTTATATTTTGTTCATGAATAATCGTAGGCAATCCCATTAACTTCCCTGCAAATACTCCTGAAACAGAACTATAACTTCCAAACCCTACTACTACATGGGCATTAATTTTCTTAAAATATCGACGACACTCAAACATTGCTTTTCCAATTAAAATAGTCGCTTGGCACTCTTTTAATGACACACCCTTTACATCAAGACACAATCGGTTAAATCCATTTTGTTCAAGTAATGCTTCCCATTTATCTAACGCACCGACGAAATAGACAGTATGTCCTAACGCACGTAAATTATTAGCTAAAAGGACTGCAGGTGCTACATGTCCAAGTGATCCTCCTGTTGCGAGTACAATATTCATGATATCTTAGATCATTATCAGTGACCTAAATCCTCCATTCTTGAGATATTAAGCAGTAATCCGACTGCAATCATATTAAAAACAAGTGCTGAACCACCATAACTAACAAAGGGTAACGGTAATCCTTTTGTCGGTAAAGCTCCAATACTAACACCAATATTTACAACCGCTTGAAGCCCAAGCATTGCCATAATACCAATCGCTAAATAGTAACCAAACGGATCCGTTGTACGCTTAATAATACGTGCGCCTTGCCATATAAATATAGCAAATAAAAAAACCACCGATAATGTTCCGATCAATCCAAGTTCTTCACCAATAATAGACAAAATGAAATCTGTATGTGCGGCTGGTAAATAAAATAGTTTTTGCATACTTTTTCCCAATCCCACGCCAAAAATTCCCCCAGAACCAAGAGCAATCTGTGATTGTGAAAGTTGGAAACCAATCCCTTGAGCATCTTCCCATGGATTAATAAAAGCAATAATACGTTTCAAGCGATATTCAACACGCACAACCAATAAATATAATACTGGCATGGCAAGTACGCCTAAAACACTTAAATGAACTATACGTGCACCAGCAATAAACATCATAATTAATGTAATTAAAGCAATAAGGACAGAGTTTCCTAAATCTGGCTGACGTATAATTAGAAAACAACACGTCCCAAGAACAAGCATGAGTGGCATAAATCCTTGCCAGAAACGCGTGATCTTATAATCTTTACGTGCTAAGAAATCTGCTACATAAATAATCATAGTTAACTTAGTAAGCTCTGAAGGTTGTAAGTGATACGGGCCAATTTTAAACCAACGACGAGCACCAAAGCTTGATTGCCCAACTTGAGGTATAAGTACAACGATAAGTAAAAGAATTGAAAATAATATTAATGGCTTAGCCCATTTACGAAGCAGTCGATAATCCATCGACATCGTTGTAAGCATCGCACAAATACCCACTCCTAAAAATATTAGATGACGTTTAAGAAAATAAAGCCCATCTCCTAATTCTTGAGAAGCAAAAATACCACTAGATGAATAGATCATAATAATACCGATACTAATCAGTAATGTGATAACCATAGCTATTGATATTCGAATAGAACGCATAAAAGTTTAAACCTTATGATTTAAGTTTCTTTACCAATTCTTTAAAAGCACTACCGCGTTTTTCAAAATTCTTAAATTCATCAAAACTCGCACACATCGGACTGAGCAATATACAATCCCCATTCTTTGCTTCTTGTGTAGCCAACTCAAAAGCCTCATTCATAGATGGAGACTGTTTAAGATCTTCACATGATTTGAAAGCTTCAGCAATTTTTAAGCGTGCTTCACCATAAACAATCACTTTCTTAACACGACTATTCACATAATCAGAAATTGTTGTAAAATCTAAGTTCTTATCCCGTCCACCGCATAAAAGAATTGTTGGCTTTTCAACTGATGATAACGCCCATTTTCCTGACTCAAGTGTTGTTGATTTAGAATCATTAATATAATCAACCCCATTAACCGTACCTAAAAATTCAAAACGATGCTCAACGCCACAAAAATCTTCAATCACCTTTGGACATACATCATCAATACCCAATACTTCTGCTACTGCGCGTAATACACTGACATTCTGATTCTCAGAAACAGATTCTTCTTCATTAAAATATACAATGTCACTATCAATCTGATTAACAAAGTCACTCCGCACAAAATCATGAGCATTTAAAACAGCAAAATCATCAACCGTTTGATTTGAAAATATCTTCACCTTAGCCTCTAAATACTCATTCATATCTTTATGACGATCTAAATGATTTTGAGTAAAGTTAAGTAATGCCGCAATATATGGCTCAAACCCCTTAACGCCATACTGCTCTTGCGTTTTTTGTTCAATCATTGATTCAAGTTGAAAGGAACTTACTTCGACTACAAAGTACTCATACTTTTCTTCTGATACAAAATCTGAGAAAGGTGCTCCGACATTACCACATAATGCATTGTTAATTCCTGCTTCATTGAGTAAATTATGAATAAGATTAACTGTTGTTGTCTTACCATTACTTCCTGTAACCGCAATCACACGTCCATTACAAAACTGATAAGCAAATTCAATTTCACCGAGAACTAAAATGTTTTTAGCCTTCGCCCATACAATCACCTCAGCATAAGCTGGAATACCTGGACTGAGAATAACACAATCTGCACCGTCTAAAAATTCTTGTGTATGTCCACCTTGCTCCACAACACATTTATGTGCATCCATCCATTCAATAATTTCAGGAGATATTTCATCAGCGCATTCACTCAGTTTAATATGCGCACCCTTAGCATAAGCCAGCTTGGCTGCAGCAAATCCAGATCTTTGCGCGCCAATAATAACAACAATTTTATTGGTTAAATCAAACATAACTGTAGTCAATCTATCGTATCTTTAATGTCGTTAAAGTAATAAAGGCAAAGATGATTGCCAATATCCAAAAACGAATAATAATTTTTGATTCTTTCCATCCTGATAATTGAAAATGATGATGTAAAGGTGAGACTTTAAAAATTCGTTTACCCCTCATCTTAAATGAGGTGACTTGTAAAATAACCGAAAATGCTTCAATGACAAACACACCACCCATAATAACAAGTAATAACTCTTTCTTAATCAAAATAGCGATTACACCAAGCGTTCCGCCTAATGATAATGAACCCACATCCCCCATAAAAACACTCGCTGGATAACAATTAAACCAAAGAAACCCTAAGCTAGCGCCGACAATAGCAGCACAAATAACCGTTAGTTCTCCTGAGCCTGGAATATAAGGAATTAATAAATAACCACTAAAATTAACATGCCCTGTTAAATAAGATAATACAGCAAGTGTCACTGCAACAATGAGTACACATCCTATCGCCAAACCATCAAGCCCATCGGTTAAATTAACAGCATTTGAAGTTCCAATAATAATAATTGCAACAATAAGAATATAAAATATGCCAATATCTAACACCAAACTTTTCATGAACGGTACATCAATAATTGTAGATATACTAGGAGAGAAATAAACATACGTACCAACAAAACACCCTAAAAGAATTTGCCACAACAGCTTCATCTTCTTAGTTAAACCTCGTTGACCAATTTTCTTTAACTTACAATAATCATCACACCATCCTAAAATCGCTAAATACACCATGGTAATAATAGTAAGTAATACATGTGGATTAGAAAGGTCCGTCCATAGGCCTATTGAAATTAAAAGACTTCCGATGATGAATATGCCTCCCATCGTCGGAGTTCCTTCTTTATGTTCTTGGAACTGATCAAGATCAGGACAATCTTCGCGCTTAGCTACTTCTTTAACTCGCATACTTTTAAGTTTCTCAATAAAAAGTGGTCCAAGAACAATACATAAAATAAAAGTTGTTACAGCTGCCATACCGGCACGGAAAGTAATATAACGAAATATATTAAGCCAAGAAAAAACATC
>JBLINE010000072.1:0-5574 GCA_047638895.1 Lysobacterales bacterium | reverse complement strand
CTTTCGCACTACCCCACTACTAATCGCCTTATCTCCGAATTTGTCTTTTATTTTATCAATCGCGTTATACATTTTTTCTTTCTTTTCACTCTTTTCATCAGAAAATAGACTTTCTTGGACATAAGGGTCTTCGAAGTTTGATACACGTACGCCTATTAGGCGAATTATCATTGAGGGGTGGTAGAATTGGTCAAATAGTTTTTTGCTTTCGCTTAAGATGACGTCATCAAAGTTAACACGGTCTGCTAAGGTGATTGCGCGTGTGACTGTCTTGAAATTTGCGGTGCGGATTTTGACACTGATAGTTTTACCTTTTAGATTTTGTTTACGCAGGCGCCGTGATACTTTTTCACTTAATCCTGAAAAAACGGCGTGTAATTCATCTAGATCATTCGTATCTACCTCAAAGGTGTGTTCATGGCTGACTGATTTTATTTCATCATTTTTTTCAACTATACGATCATCAATGCCATTTGATAAGCGGTGTAGTTTAAGGCCGTATTCGCCGAAACGTTTGATTAACTTATCTTTAGGATAATGCGCAATATCACGTACTGTTTTAATACCAAGCGCATGAAGTGAACCTTCTGTTTGCTTACCTACTCCCCAAATCTTGCCGATATCAAGTTGCCACAAAAATTCGAGTAGTTTATCATCTGTAATATGAATGAGTCCGTCGGGTTTACAGTAATCAGATGCAATCTTAGCCGCCATCTTAATAGGGGCAATACCGATTGAGGCGTTAAGGTTAACACCTTCTTTAATAGCTGCCCTAATCTCACGGCCTAAATCAAGTGGGGTTTTAGGGGCGCGATAACACCCAGATAAATCCATGAATGCTTCATCAATACTGATCGGTTCTACATCTGGTGTGAAGTTTCCTAGTATTTCAAAAACTTGTTTGGATATTTCTCGATATTTCTTACTGTTACCTTTAAGAAAAACCGCCTGAGGACACAGGCGATAGGCTTTTGAAATGGGCATAGCTGAATGAATGCCAAACTTACGGGCTTCATAAGAACAAGTGGCCGCAACCCCACGCCCGTGACCACCTTTTGGATCAGCACCAATAACAACTGGCTTACCAATAAGTTGGGGATTATCTCTTTGTTCAACCGCGGCAAAGAAAGCATCCATATCAAGATGTGCTATTGTACGTATTGGTGGATTAGTCATAGGATATCGCTAGTATATTAGTGATCAGAGTTCAGTAATTAGTAATTGGAATTTAATAACCTTATTAAAATACTAACCTAAATAACAGCATTAATGTAGCAGGCAAAACACTGATCACTGACCACTACATTTAAACACTAAATCTAAAATGAACAACATCACCGTCTTGCATAACATACTCTTTACCTTCCAGACGTGATAACCCTTTAGATTGAATACCTGCTTCTGAACCACATTCGATTAAATCTTTATAGGCATACGTCTCAGCACGAATAAATCCGCGTTCGATATCAGTATGGATTTTACCAGCCGCTTGTGGTGCTTTAGTACCTTCAGAAATAAGCCACGCCCGTGTTTCTTGTTCACCTGATGTAAAGAAACAAACTAGCTTAAGTAGTCGACAACCCGCTTGCGCCAATGTAGCAAGCCCTGGCTCATTAATGCCCGCCGCTTCATAATAATCTGTACGATCTTCTGCAGGTAGTTGCACAATTTCTGCTTCCATCTTGGCACACAATACAACAAGCTCAGCGCCTTCACGCGTTGCACGCACCCGCAACTTTTCAATCGCTTCTGGTGCTGAATTAGCTTCATCAATATTCGCAACATACAAAATAGGTTTACCTGTTAAAAATTGATACTCTTGCACAATATCTTCAGGAATCCCGAGTGTGCGCACTGACTTACCTTCATTGAGTCCTGCAGCCGCTACTTCTAAATGTGGCACTTTATATTGTGCATCTTTATCGCCCTGTTTCGCAAGCTTTTGTAAGCGATCAATACTTTTTTCAATTTGTTGAATATCTGCGAGCATCAGCTCTGTTTCAATAATTTCAGCCGCTCCATCAGGATCTAGATTAGTCATAACATTTACAACATCATCATCTTCAAAACAACGCACCACATGGGCAATCGCTTCGCATGAACGGATGTTTGCTAAAAATTTATTACCAAGTCCTTCACCTTTACTAGCACCCGCTACTAAACCTGCAATATCAACAAAACGAATACCCGCTGGGATTTCTTTTTTACTGCTATTACGTTCAACCAATTCACCTAAGCGTACGTCAGGTAAAGGTACAATACCAACATTCGGATCAATCGTAGTAAATGGAAAATTTTCCGCAGCAACCGCTGCACCTGTTAATGCATTAAACAATGTAGACTTACCAACATTTGGAAGCCCTACGATACCAATTTCCATAACTACTCCTTAATAATGTCATGTGCGAACAACCCCTGGTTGCTCCTACGTGAATATTTTATTTAATTCCTTCAAACTATTTAATTTCAAAATCTCAGCGGTCACTTTTTTGGCTTTTGATAAATCAATTTGATTTATACGGCGTTGCACAAGCCCAATACTACGTGGACTTAAACTAAAACGACGCAGACCAATACCAAGTAAAAACTCGGTATAACGCTCATTTTTAACCATATCACCACAAATCGATATTGGTTTATTATGCGCATTTGCTGTTTGCACAATCTTAAAGAGTGCCTTAAGTACCGACGGATGATGTGGTACATATAATTTCGAAACCTTTTCATTCGTACGATCAACCGCCAACATATACTGAATAAAATCATTGGTTCCAATACTAAAGAAGTCCACAACCTCAACAAACCCATCCATCACATCCACAACCGCTGGTAACTCAACCATCATACCCAGTGGCATCTCTTCTTTAAAATCAACCTTAGCCGCGCGCAGCTCAGTAGCACATTCACCAACAACTTCTTTCGCTTCACAAAATTCATCAGTTGATGAAATCATAGGAAACATTAACCGAACGTCTGCTTCAAACGCTGCACGTAGAACCGCACGGATTTGTTGTTTAAAAATATCACGATACTTTAGTGAAAAACGAATTGAGCGCAGGCCAAGAAACGGATTTGATTCATTACTACTATCTTCAAAATAACCCAGCACCTTATCACCACCAATGTCTAAACTACGAATCGTAACTTCACGCCCCGCCATCCCATCAATTAATTTCTTATAAACCACGTACTGCTCTTCTTCACTTGGAAAGTCATGGCGTACAATAAATGGGAACTCTGTACGATACAAACCCACACCCTGTGCTTTATAATCATGAGCCGCCGATAAATCACTAAGCAAGTTAATATTGGCCAGTAACTTTACTTCAGTGCCATCACTTGTTTGTGTAGTATCGGCCACATCAATGACTTCTGTTTCTCGTGTGGCATTTAAATGTTTCGCATACGAATCTTTGATTTTATCCGATGGGTTAACATAAAGTATTCCTTCAACCCCATCAATAAGAACTTCGGTACGCGACGTTACACTCATAAGTGCTGGCTCATCAATAATGACAAGTGGAATTTGAAGTGATTGGGCTAAGATAGCTAAATGACCTGTACTTCCCCCATGTAAAACAACCACCCCTTTTACTTGTTGAGAACTAAGCTTAAGTATGTCAGATGGAAGCAATTCATTAGCAATAACAATCTTACCCGCATTATCAAAATCGCTATTCTCTGCGCCAATTAAGTTACGCATCAATCTTCTTCCAATATCACGAATATCATGCATCTTATCGCGGATATGTGGATTTGAAATTTTTGAGAACTTATTTACATAATCATTAACTACCTGACAAATAGACTCTGGAGGATTTAAACCTCCGCTTGCACCATTACGAATCGCATCAACAAACGCTTTATCTTTAAGCATCAAAATTTGTGCAGAAAATATAAGTGAAGCGACATCTGATAATTTCTCTTCAAGCTTTTCCTGCATATCTTCAAGTTGTTTTTCAGTCTTTGAAAATGCTTTCTCTAAATCTTCAAAAGAAAATTTCGTGTCACTTATCGTCTTAGTTAAAACCTCATCATCATGAACAACAACTGTACTTCCAAGTACTATACCCATCGCTCCAATTGTAACATCTAAACGCGTTAAATCTTTCCCTTCACCATTCTTAGGTTGAATAACCTTATCCTGATCAATACCTAAAATAAGACTCGTCATCTCAATCGTATTGGCCAGTTGAGATGTGATCGCACTCAACACATTAATATCAACGTCTGTAAAATAATCACTCTCTGTATTCTGAACAACCATTACACCAATCTTTGCACGGCCATGCACAATTGGTACAGCTAAAAAAGATTCAAATTTTTCCTCACCTAACTCAGGGAAATGTTTAAAGTTCTTATTCGTACTCGCATTTTTCTCACATACAGGTTTAAGATCACGTAAAGCAAGTCCCGTTAACCCTTCACCAGCCTTTAATGTGATATTGCCAATGAGTTCTTCGTTCAAACCCTTTGTCGCCCGCAACACCAACTCTTGCGCTTTAGCATTAAATAAATAGATCGATGACACATCTGTATGCATATGTTCAGCAACCATCTCAACGATACGTTGCAAGAACCCCTCAAGACTCGTCGAATCTGTAAATAGACCCGAAAGCTCGCCGACATTACATAATAATTGTGTGTGATTTTTTTTATCTAAATTCTTCATAAGAATAGTAGTCATTAAAAGTAAGAAGTGACAGAAGAAATAACTATTGCTCCCATCACTTAATTAAAATACACTATTTTACTTCTGCGCTTGAACCTTTAGCATTTAAAACTTTCCCTGTTAAAGGACAAATTTTAGGCGATTTATCTGATTTAAATAAACACATCTTACTTGATGTACCACCACATCTCATCATTTTGCACCACATACTACCAACAAAGAATGTGTTAAGTGCTAATAAAAGTACTGCTATGATCATAATCTTATTACAACATTTACCTTCGCTCATTATTTTCTCCTTAGTTGATAATTGATTATATATTATTCAATAGCCAGTGGGCAACTGGTAATAGAAATAACACCTGATGTTTAAATATTATTAGCCTCAAACAACCCCATTGCCGATTGCCTATTTATCTGCCCATACCCATCTACGTTTCAAGTAATTCAAAAGAATTAAGTACATAATTAATTTCCGTCGATGTTGCCTTACGCTTAATCAATTTGTTACGTTGTGGGAATCTTTGAAACTCTTTAATAATATCATAATGTTTCAGTGCTAAATCACGAAAATATTTGAAATACTCAATATTAATATCCGCATCTTCTTCGGCTAGTTTCACTAGTCGATTATACATTTGTAATGACATTTCTTGTATCTCTTCAGTCTCAGCATGCATTAATGGTAAATATAAAAACGCACGTTCAAGTAATGTTAACTCTTCGTCCCGCTTACGTTTAATACAAGCAAATACTTGCTCTAAAGCTTTTAAATCATTATCAAAAGCACTACTCTTACCCGCGTGTACGCACCGTGAGAACTGATCAAGAATAAGTACTAAAGCTAAAGAGCCACGCGCATTCATACCCCAACTCTTATACTCATCACATGACGCATGTTT
>JBLINE010000071.1:0-5594 GCA_047638895.1 Lysobacterales bacterium | reverse complement strand
AGTTTGAGCGGCGTATCTTCCCTTGACCCTCTTAGTTAAAAGGTGTAGACTGTCTGCGAATTTGATATTTTAAACCCCTATATATCTAGAGAAGGAAAGGGATTGATTATGAGCTTGATTTCACTTGGAACAGTAGCAATTGATAATTTAACAACACCTTCAGGTGTACGTAATAATCTTTTAGGCGGATCCGCCGCACATTTTTCTATGAGTGCGCGTTTGTTTACTAAAGTACATTTAGCTAGTATTGTTGGGCAAGATTTCCCTACAAAACACATGAATTTCTTAAAGAATCTTGGGATTGATACGACATCTGTGATTGAGCGTGACGGTAATACTTTTAGATGGGTAGGGGAATTTAAAAAAGATGATATGGATAATGCGATTACGCATGAGACAGATTTAGGTGTACTGATGAGTTATTCGCCACAAGTGGCTTATGATCAACGTAATATTGAAAACGTGTTCTTAGCTAACTTTGATCCTGATATACAAATTGAATTTTTAAGTTTGATGAAAAATACAAAGTTTATCGGGCTTGATTCGATGAATTTATGGATTGATATTAAGCGTAAAAGCCTACAAAAGTTAATGAAGAAGGTTAATTTATTTGTTGTTAATGATAATGAAGCGAAGATGTTGTCTGAAGAAGATAATATAATCAAAGCAGCAAAGAAGCTTCGTAAGATGGGTCCAGAGATTGTTATTATCAAAAAAGGTGAGCACGGCTCATTTGTGTACACAGATGATTTTATGTTTTCATTCCCAGCTTATCCTGTAGATAAAGTTATCGATCCAACAGGAGCGGGTGATACATTTGCTGGCGGTGTTATGGGAACATTAACAAAAGCAAAGAAAGTTAATGAAAAGACTTTGCGTCAAGCAGTTATCAACGGAACAACACTCGCATCATTTAATGTGCAAGGATTTGCAATGGCAAAAACTGCACCGTTAACATTAACAGACATGAATACGCGTCGTAAAGACTTGCTTAAGTTTATTACACCGTAAGGACAATAATGGAAGTGTTAGTTAAATATGCAGGTTTGATCGGTGGAGTTCTTCTACCCTTATTTAACATTCCGCTTATTGTTCGCATCATTAAACGTAAGTCGTCGGATGATTTAAGTTTAGTATGGGTGATTGGTGTTTGGGTATGTGTTGTTTTAATGACACCAGCAGGTTTTACATCAGAAGATATTGTGTGGCGCATTTATAGTTACTTTAATATCACATTGTTTACAGGCGTTATGGTAGCAACACTAAAATATAGAAGGAAAAATGACAAAAGAAACTAAAAAAAATACAAATTATAAATGTGGTGTTGTCTCAATTGTTGGGCGACCGAATGTTGGTAAGTCTACGTTGCTTAACGCGATTATAGGCGAGAAAGTAACGATTGTTTCTAAGATACCACAAACAACACGTAATCAAATACGCGGTATTTATAGTGATGAGCGTGGACAAATTATTTTTATCGATACACCTGGGTTGCACAAGAAGGGTGATACTTTAGATAAATATATGAACAAAGCGGCATCATCATCTATGTCAGATGCGGATTGCATTATTTATTTGGTTGATACGCAAAGACGCATTGGTGAAGAGGAAGAAAATGTTATCCTTAAATTAAAAGATGTTAAGACGCCAATTATTATGGGTCTTAATAAAATGGATAAGAAAAAAGGCCGTGTTGATGAATATATTGATTGCTGGGAAGCGGCTAAAGGGTCTTCTGTTGCTGAGATGAATAATTTTATGTTGATCACATTATCAGCGATTAAAGAAATTAATATTGATAAATTATTAGATGTTATCTTTGATTATTTACCCGAAGGACCTGCATTGTATCCTACTGATATTATTAGTGATACGCCTAAAAAAATGGTTATTTCAGATATTATTCGTGAGAAATTGTTTCGTTATATGAAGCAAGAAATGCCACATTCACTAGGCGTTAGTATTGATGAGATGACACCAATTAAGGGAAAAAAGATTTTAATTCGTGCCACGATTTTTGTTGAGCATGAGCGGCAGAAGGAAATTGTTGTTGGTAAGGGTGGTTCTAATCTTAAGAAGATTGGTAAAGAGGCGCGCGTTGATCTTGAAGACTTACTTGAAACAGGTGTTTTTCTGGAATTATTTGTAAAGACGCAACAGCGTTGGCGTGAAAATCAATCGCTTTTAAGCGAGCTTGGTTATGATGAAACAATGATGTAAGTTTTAACTTTTTTAAGTCTTATCCTGCAGGTACACTGTTAATAACTTAAAATGTTTCACAGAGATATTTTATGCCACTATTTACAGCTAATCCAATACAACAATATTATTTATAACTATGGCAATTAATAATAAGAATATTGATAAAGTAATTAAAATCCTAAATCATGAATTAAGGGATTTACCTGACCCATCGGTAACACTTGTGGGTAAGCGTTGGAAGTCACCCTTTCTTGTTTTGATTTCTTGTATCTTAAGTTTACGGACGAAGGATGAAACTACATTACCTGCTAGTGAAAAATTGTTTAAAGCCGCTGACACTCCAGAAAGTATGTTACAATTAACAACAAAACGCATTGAAGAACTTGTTTATCCTGTATGTTTTTACAGAAATAAAGCAAAAACGATTCATGGTATTTGCCATGACATTATTAATAACTTTGCTGGAAAAGTTCCTGGAACGATTGATGAGTTATTGACGATGAAGGGGGTTGGTCGTAAAACGGCTAACTTAGTTATGACGGAAGGTTTTCGTATTCCGGCTATTTGTGTCGATACGCATGTGCATCGTATATCTAATCGTTTTGGCTATGTGTCCACAGTTACACCTGATGATACAGAGTTTGCTCTAAGAGATGATTTGCCAAAGAAGTATTGGATAGATTATAATGCGATGCTCGTTGTGTGGGGGCAGAATATTTGTCGTCCCATATCACCCAAGTGTTCGTTATGTGGGCTTAATAAAATCTGTGCACGCAATGGTGTTGAAAAAAGTAGGTAGATTAATTGTTTAGGTTTTTAATAGTATGAGATTATTTATATATTTATCAGAAATGATTGGCCGCAAGGTTCTTGATGAGCACAATAGAACTGTAGGAAAGTTGTGTGATATTTCTATGTGTTTAAGTGAAGAGGTGTTTCCTCGGGCTGAGAGTTTAATTATTTCTACAGGATCTTTTAAGAAGAAGTATGCCTGTATTTCTATTGATAAGTTTGAGCGTTTAGGCAAAACTTTAAAGCTTAAGAAAAGCGTTAAAGCGATTAAATTTCAAAACAAGAAATTTGCTACTGAGTTTTCTTTATCCCGAGATATTTTAGATCAACAGGTGGTAGATACACATGATCAAAAAGTAGTACGCGTTAATGATGTTCATTTGTTGCGCGTTGATAATCAAATTTATTTAGCACATGTTGATATTGGTCTGCGTGGTCTTGTTAGGCGTTTGGGATGGAGCAATCTTGTTGATGGGCTGATTAAGTCTTTGGCACCAGATTCACCGTATTTAAAAGAAGAAGAATTGATTTCATGGCGTAACTCACAAGTTTTAATGTTAGGGCGTAATAAAAATGTATTGCGACTTAATGATGCTAAGAAGAAAATGGCACGCATTCCTCCGACGCAGTTGGCTGAAATTATGGAAGACTTGGATATTTACGAAAAGTTATCGTTGTTTAAGTCTTTTACTGTAGATTTGCAACGTAAAGTATTTACAGATATGGCGCCACAAGAAAAAGAAGAATTGATTGAGCAGCTATCAGATAAAGAAGCGGTAAACTTAATTGAGAATATTCCCGCCGATGAGGCTGTAGATCTTCTTAATAAGATGCCAAAAGAGAAGACGGGTAACTGGATGCGTCTTATGCATACGGCAACATCAAAGAAATTGCGTAAGTTACTTGGATTTGCTCAGGACTCTGCAGGTGGCTTGATGACAACAGAATATTTATACTTGAAACGTGAAGCTTCAGTCGGTGATGCTATTGCTAAGATAAAGAAATTTGCAGACTATCCAGGAAATATTTTTTATGTCTATATTATTGATGATGAACATAAATTACTTGGTGCAACATCGCTGCGTCGATTCATTAATGAAGATTTAGATAAACCACTCATTGATACGTGTTATCCGAATCGTATTTTTGTAAGAACAGATGATGAAGTAGAAGAGATTGCGCTACTGCTTGAGAAGTATAAATTCTCATCTATCCCTGTGCTTGATGATAATGATATTCTTCAAGGTGTTATTACTAGTGATGACGTTTTAGAAGAATTAATTTCGCTCACATGGACTAAATATAAAGATCAATTGTAATGATTAGAATTTTCAAAAAAATACAAGAATCAAGATTCTCTCGTAATATCCTTATTTTCCTAGCAGTTATGGGGCCAGGGATTATTACAGCGAATGTAGATAATGATGCGGGTGGTATTGCGACCTATTCATTGGCGGGTGCTCATTTTGGATATTCATTGCTGTGGTCACTTCTGCCAATTACGCTTGCGCTTATTATAGTGATGGAGATGTGTGCACGCATGGCTGTTGCAACGGGTAAAGGTTTGTCCGATTTAATCCGCGAGAATTATGGTGTTAAGGTGACATTCTATTTAATGTTAGCCTTGTTTGTTGTTAACCTGACAAACGTCATGGCTGAGTTTTCTGGAGTGGCTGCGAGTTTAGAACTTTTTGGTATTAGTAAATTTATTTCAGTACCTGTCTCAGCATTCTTCGTTTGGATGTTAGTCGTTAAAGGGACATATCGTTCGATTGAAAAGGTATTCTTGTTTGCGTGTTTGTTTTATGTGGCTTATATCATTTCTGGTATTATTGCCAAGCCAGATTGGGCTGAGGTATTTACACAAACCATACATCCAACTATTGATTGGAACTTAAGTTATATTGTAATGTTAGTTGGTCTAATTGGAGCAACGATTGCGCCGTGGATGACATTTTATTTGCAAGCATCGATGGTTGAAAAAGGTGTCACGGCTGAAGATTATGATCATGTACGTTTAGATGTTGTGGGAGGTGCCATTATTGCACCTGTGATTGCATTTTTTATTATTGTGGCATGTGCAGCGACATTGCATAAATCTGGTGTGACGATTCATTCGGCGGCAGAAGCGGCACTCGCTTTAAAACCATTGGCCGGTAATTATGCGACGATTCTTTTTTCTTTCGGATTATTTGTCGCATCCATATTTGCGGCAAGCATCTTACCTATTTCAACATCGTATAGTATTTGCGAGGGGATGGGATGGGCGGCTGGCGTTGATAAGCGTTTTGAAGAGGCACCACAGTTCTTTTGGTTATATGGGGTTATGATTGTTCTTGGGGCAGGTGTTGTTTTGATTCCTAATTTTCCATTACTAAAAATGATGTATGCTTCTCAGGTCGGCAATGGTTTATTACTACCCATAGTTCTAATTTACATGCTTCGTCTCATTAATAATAAGGACATAATGGGCGAGTTTGTTAACCATAAATGGTTAAACGTTATTACGTGGCTAACTGTAGCGGTGATTATCATGTTAACTTTAACAATGGTTACTTTTCTTCTTCTCTTTCCAGAGACAGCTATTTAATCAATGACTA
>JBLINE010000070.1:0-5614 GCA_047638895.1 Lysobacterales bacterium | reverse complement strand
ATAACACCAGCATTATCATGAAACACAGATACACACCAAGGCTTATCTAATTCGAAAGTAGCTTTAGCAATTGTTGACTTTAAAAGATTTTCAATTCTTTTAG
Source organism: Lysobacterales bacterium (assembly GCA_047638895.1). Lineage (GTDB taxonomy): Bacteria > Omnitrophota > Gorgyraeia > Zapsychrales > Zapsychraceae > JANQNA01. The sequence goes on along the minus strand of JBLINE010000070.1, from coordinate 5,511 downwards.
TCTTTGTGATACCATTTTCGGTACATGTAAAATCAATATTCCCACGGAAAGTTTTATGATAACAATGTTCACTCCACGTCTGTGCGATTGTTTCAAGTTCGCAATCAACAGGATTACGTTTAAGCCCACAGAAATGATCTTGAATCGTTTTCATTTCATTTAAATTAAGAAACAATTGCCCTTCTTCAGAAATCTTCTTAAGTTGCGTGCTTGTGGCTTTAATTAAATCAGTAATGATAATTTTGAATTCTAGTTTCTCAGTTTTAATGGCAAGACTATTTTGTGGCTTTTTATGATCAACAACATGTTGTATCAATTTATTAGATAAAACACGCGTGCCGATCGTATCAAGTTCTTTCTTATTCAGCGTTCCAACTAATAAATATTTTTTTGCTGTACGTACAGAATTAACTTGGCTTATACCAAGATCTAGAATTCCTTTAAGCGTTGAATGCTCTACAGGATCCATAACTCCGGTGTTATAAGCAACTTCAATTTCATGATATTCTTTTGATTCTTTTGGAGCGTATGGTTTTTTTGAAGAATAAATCGAATATGTCTGAGTCACACGATCAATTAAAAGCTCCTCGGCAATTACCTCAACATCCTTCTTAGATAAATCCCCTTCAACCATGTAAATAGATTCTACGCCAACACTACTAATTGTTGATACTCCAAGATCAAGTATTGTTTTCTCAATACTTTCTCCTTGAGCATCAAACACGTCCTTCTTATGTTTAATTTCTATTCGCCAAAGCATAATATTTTATAATTCCCTAAGATGATAAGTGATAAAGCCTTAAGCTTTAAACAATAAACAGCATAAAAAAATACTCCCACCATTTATATTTTATAGCTTAAGGCTAAAATTTTATTTACTAACGCGTTCTAAAACTTCTTGATAAGCTTCTTCTATATTACCTAAGTCATGACGGAAACGATCTTTATCAAGCTTACGCCCAGTACCAGTTTCCCACAGACGGCATGTATCAGGAGATACTTCATCAGCTAAAATAACTTCTCCTTTATAGCGTCCAAATTCAAGTTTAAAATCAATAAGATCGAGGTTTAAATTCCCAAAGAATCTACCTAAAAGTTCATTTACTTTATGCGTGTACTCTTGCATCTTATCAACTTCTTCACGCGTACCCCATCCCAACGCAATGATGTGTGATGCATTGATAAGTGGATCACCAAAATCATCATTTTTATAACAAAATTCAAGTACTGGAGGGTTTAACTTCGTCCCTTCTTTAATACCCAAATTACGACACAATGAACCCGCTGCAATATTACGAATAATAACTTCTACTTGAATAATTTCAACCTTTTTATTCAATTGTTCACGGTCATTTAATCGCTCAACAAAATGAGTTGGTATATCTCCTTCAGCATTTAAAAACTCAAATACCTTTGACGATATCTTATTATTCATAACACCTTTTTCCGCTACTGTTCCTTTTTTCTCAGCGTTAAAAGCCGTTGCATCATCTTTAAAATATTGGATAATTAAATCAGGATCATCCGTATCATGAATGATTTTTGCTTTACCTTCATAAATCTTAGCACCTTTAGTAACCATTACTTTAACCCCACATTTTTATAGATTTTATCAGTTTGACGTGTGTAATATTTAATATCAAAACAAGCATCAATCTCACTTGGTTTTAAATATTTACGTACTTTACGATCACGATTTAAAATGTCTTTAAAATCTGAGGTTTCTTGCCATACTTGCATCGCACATTTTTGAATAATATCGTAAGCCGCTTCACGTGTAAGTCCTTTTTTCATAAGCTCCAAAAGAACACGTTGTGAATAAATAAGTCCTTTTGTTTTTGCCAAACTTGTAATCATATTCTTTGGATAAATCAACAGCCCTTCAATAATAGGTGTTATTTTACTGAACATGTAATTTAATACAGTCGCACTATCAGGTAAAATAATACGTTCCACTGAAGAATGACTGATATCACGTTCATGCCAAAGGTTAATATTTTCATACGCTGCTTGTACATTTGAGCGTAATAAACGTGATAAACCAGAAACTTGTTCACAAGCTACAGGATTACGCTTATGTGGCATAGCCGATGACCCGATTTGTCCTTTAAAAAACGGTTCTTCTACTTCAAGAACTTCTGTTTTTTGTAATAAACGAATCTCAGTCGCTATTTTATTAAGTGCAGCTCCAACTAACCCAATCGTTGCTACCCATTGGCAGTGAATATCACGTGAAATAATTTGTGTCGCAATATTTGCAGGCTTTAAACCTAATTTTTCACATACATATTCTTCCACATAAGGATCAATGTTGGCATAAGTACCAACTGATCCTGATATTTTTCCAATACGCATTGTTTCCATTGCTTCTTCCATACGCCCTTGATTGCGTTTCATTTCATCATACCAATTCGCAATTTTAAGTCCAAATGTCATAGGTTCAGCGTGAACGCCATGTGTACGAGCAATACAAGGTGTGTCTTTATATTTTTTTGCTTTTTGTTTTAATGCTATAAGTAACTTTTTAATATCTGCTAAAATAATTTTACTAGATTCAACTACTTGCACAGAAAGTGCTGTATCTAATAAATCAGAAGATGTTAATCCTACGTGAAGGTATCGTGCTTCAGGCCCTAAATATTGACCCACATTGTTAATAAAAGCGCCGATATCATGCTTTGTCTTTTCTTCCAAACGCTTTACTTCTTCAATATCAAACCTAGCGTTCTTCTTAATCTTTTCCATCGATTTTTTAGGAATATCTCCCAACTTCGTGTATGCTTCGCAAGCTAAAACTTCGATCTGAAGCATAATTTCTAGTTTATGCTGCTCTGACCAAATATTACCCATTTTAGATAAAGTATAACGATCAATCATTCGAGAAAACCTCCGTAATTGTTTAAGTTGTATATCTTTTTGGTGTCATTGAAGTATTCAATAAGTTAAAGAATGTAACTCATCCATGAAACGAAGTTAATATAACAGAGAATAAAAAGGAGGTCAATTGAATTGTACAAAAAAAAGGAATTTTATTCTTAAGTACAAGTAAATAAACAAGTTACGTTCTTATTGGAACCTCTTAGCTTCACTATTAAAACATCCTCATCACTTTATTGATCAATAAATTAAACACAGTTGTAACTATCTATTTGCCATACGTTTCTGAAAAAAGTTCACAGAAGTCTGCATAACTTCTTGCATTATTTGTGGGGTTGAATTAATCATTTTTTGACCAGCAGAGCTTTCATAAAACCGCACAACCTCTTCAATCTCGCCATCTTCATAATAATTCTGATAAACAGGCACCAAAGCTTCAACAAGCTCCTCTATATTAAACAACTGATCCATTTCATCAAACTTATCTGAAGGTACCTCTTTCATTATTTTTTGTTTATTTTCGTATAAAAGAGCTTTAACCCCATTAAGTTGAAGTAATTTAATAACCCACTCCCGACTATCTGTAGGGCTTTCAATAACATTTTCTTCAAGCGCGCCCTCTTCTTCTAAAAGAAGATCTTCATCAGAAACAATATGATCTACCTGATCTTTAAAAACTTTTTCTAAAGTACCCCCGGTATCTACCGTATAGCTATATGAGTTTTCCCCGACCTGATCGCCAATAAGTTGACTACCATCATTCATATGAAAAACATCGGCACAAACACTACTAGCACTAAAAATAAATAAAGCTAAAACTAAACCTGGAAATTTACGCATTCTTTTTCCTTTATTATCAAATACATCATTTTTATAGAAATACCCATAAAGCGCATTTATTGTACAACTTTATTTATCAAATTTCAATCAGCCTTATATCTATGATCCTTTTGCTTTTATCACTTGCTACAAAAAATGTAGTATGTTAATATATCGCGCTATGATTGAAAATATCCGTACACAAATAGAAAAAAGCATGGTCAGATTCATGGATCAAGTCGAGGATGACTATAAGTTCAGTCTTGTTCATCCGAAACTTTACAAAAGCATTCGTGAATACAATCTTCGTCAAGGTAAACGCCTTCGCCCTATACTCTTAATTCTAACCTACAAAGGCTTTAGCCCTAAAGGTAAACGCACGCATACTTCAGTTTATAACGCTTCAACATGCATTGAGCTACTTCATAATTTCATGCTTATTCACGACGATATTATCGACCGCTCAGATTTAAGACGTGGTAAACCAACCATGCATAGAATTTTACAAAATATTATAAAGACAGATGAACAAGAAAAACTTGGTAGTGATTTAGGTATTATTGCGGGTGATATTGTTTACGCTTTAGCGATTGATGCTTTTTTATCTGTTAAAGAAGATCCTGCACGGAAAGAACGTGCCTTAAAATATTTTATTCAAACAGCTGCTTTTACGGCGATGGGTGAATTTATTGACACATTACATGGTGTTGATAAACTACAAAACGTTAAAGAAAAAGATGTTTTCTTAAACTACACGCTTAAAACTGCTCGCTACACATTTGACTGTCCAATGGTTACCGGCGCTATTCTTGCTGGAGCACCTGAGAAAGATATTAAGAAAATTTCTGAACTAGGTGTATTAGTAGGTCAAGCTTTTCAAATTCAAGATGATATTATTGGTATATTTGATACAGAGAAAAATATTGGGAAGTCCATCCTTAGTGACTTAGCTGAATCAAAGAAAACTTTATTAATCGCTCATGCTTATGAAAATTTAAAAGGCGCTCCTAAAGATACCTTCTTAAAGATATTTAATAAAGAAACAAAAACACTTAAAGATTTAGAAATAATTAAGAAAATATTTATTGAAGTTGGTACACTTGATTATTGTTTAGAGCAAGTTAGCACACGCTTTAGTAAGACATTAACTATTTTAAATAAGCTAAGTATGCACGAACAGTACAAAACAGAAATTCGCAAAGCATTGTTTAAAATATTCCAACATTCAAATCGTTTAGCTAAAGAAAATAATATTTCGACAAATCTCGATAAGATTCTAAGTTAAATCAATTCCGCACTAATACTATCAAGAACGTATCGCCCTTTATCAGTCACCCTTAAGAAATCCTCTTCATGCACTAACAAATCTTCTGCTATCATATGGTTTATTTTATTACGCTTATCTTCGCGTAATTGAAAATCATAATATTCTTCAATATCTTTTAAAACTATCCCTTTATTCATACGTAAACCAAATACAACTGCTTCATTGAACTGTTGCTCTACAGTTAAGCTCTCAGTATAAGAAATAATTTCTTCATCACTTTCGATTAACTTAATATAATCGATTAATCGCGATTCATTAGAATAACGCCTAGCATTAATGAATCCATGAGCACCAACTCCTAAGCCAATACAATCCTTGCATTGCCAATATTTTTGATTATGTACAGATTGACACCCTTCTTTGGCAAAATTACTTACCTCATACTGAAGAAACCCGTGCTCATAAGCGCGCTTCATAATCAATCCATACTGTTCAGATTGCGCTTGATCTGCCAAAAGCTGTACTTTCTTTGTATAAAACCGACTATT
>JBLINE010000069.1:0-5674 GCA_047638895.1 Lysobacterales bacterium | reverse complement strand
ACGAATGGTATTTTCCGGAGATGCCTCAGAAACAAATAACTTATCGTGCACATCTTCCGCACGAACTCCTAGTGTTACTTCTTTCCCCTCATAAGACTTAATAGCCTCACACATCTCTTCTACAATCTTAACGCAAAACTTGCCTTCATCAAAATAGTATTTTTCACCCTTTTTAAGAATGCGTCCTTCTATTAAATTGATAGGTGGCGTACCAATAAAACTTGCTACAAACTTATTATCTGGTTTTTCATAAATTGTCATCGGATCAGCACATTGCTGCACTTTTCCATCACGCATAACGACAATACGATCACCTAAAGTCAAAGCTTCTGTTTGATCATGTGTCACATATATAAATGTTGTTTGCAAACGTAAGCGTAATTTATGAATCTCTGTACGCATAAGCACACGTAATTTTGCGTCTAAGTTACTTAAAGGCTCATCAAATAAAAAAACTTTTGGCTTACGAACAATAGCACGCCCAAGTGCTACACGTTGCCTTTCTCCACCCGATAATTGTTTTGGCTTACGCCCAAGAAGATGCTTAATTCCAAGAACATCTGCCGCTTCATTTACGCGACGTATAATTTCATCTTTAGGGTATTTACGTAGTTTAAGACCAAATGAAATGTTCTCCTGTACCGTCATATGAGGATATAACGCATAGTTTTGAAAAACCATGGCAATGTCACGATCTTTAGCAGGCACATCATTAACTAAATTACCACCAATATAAACCTCACCTTTAGAAACTTCCTCAAGACCTGCTATCATGCGTAATGTTGTCGATTTACCACACCCAGAAGGGCCAACAAGGACCATAAACTCTTTATCTTTAACATCCATGTTAACGCAATCAACCGCGTAATCGGAGCCATTATAAGTTTTAAACACATCTTTTAATTTAACTTGGGCCATAATAATTTAATTTTAAGTACTATTGTCTAGTTTTGTGTAGAAATATAAGATCAGTAGATCTTATTTGGAATGCGCGTGTGTATATTCAACAATATCAAAAATACGTTTCTTCAAATCTTTACGCTCAGTGATCATATCAACCAAGCCATGTGCTAACAAAAATTCCGATCTTTGAAATCCTTCCGGTAATTTTTGACGAATCGTTTGTTCAATAACGCGAGGGCCAGTAAACCCAATTAAAGCTTTTGGTTCTGCCATAATGACATCTCCAACACCGGCAAACGATGCCATAATTCCAGCCATCGTTGGGTTTGTTAATAAAGAAATATGCAAATGTCCTGCCTTACCATGTCTTTCTAATGCGGCACATGTCTTTGCCATTTGCATTAAAGAAAAAACACCTTCATACATACGCGCACCACCACCTGATCCTGAAACAATAACAACAGGAATCTTGTTCGCCGTAGCATATTCAATAATACGTGTAATACGCTCACCTACAACAGAGCCCATCGAACCCATAATAAAACGTGAGTCTGTCACAGCAATCGCCATCTCAACGCCATTAATCTTTCCCACACCAGTTAAAACAGCATCACGTAAACCCGTTCTCTTTTGATCACTACGTAATTTTTCTGGGTATGTCTTAGGGCCTTTAAACTCGAGTGGATCGCCAGAAAAAAGATTAGCATCATGTTCAACAAACGTACCTTCATCGATAAGCACATCAGTACGTTGCTGTGCTGTTAAAGGAAAATGATGTTCACATTTTGGACAAACTTCTAGATTGGTTGAGAGTTCTTTACGGTAAGAAACAACTTCACACTTTGGACATTTTATCCAAAGGCCTGCTGGTATTTCTTTTTTCTTAACATTTACTAATGTATATTTTTTACGGCCGAATAATCCCATAATTTTATCCTTCGTTATTTACTTTATACACATATCAATGGGTATAAAATGAAATACGACACTAGTCCATTTTATAAACTGTTAATCCAGATAAAACTTTTGGATAAAAATATGTTGTTTTTGGTGGCATTCTTTCGCCATTTAATGCAATGTCTTTAAGTTGCTGAATCTTTACAGCATTCATTACAAAACCAGCATCTGCTTTACCTTGATCCACCATAGATATGATATCGCTTAAGTCTTTTGTATATACAATGTTATCATCTGAAGGAATACCTAAGCGATCAAAAACAAAAGTTTTTAAGATCGTAGCATCAAGTTTTTTATAATCTGCGGTACCTTCTTTAATATGCTTCTCAATAAGTGTTTTATTCTTTAGACGTAACAATTTAATACCTTGTTTTGTATAAAGACCAAAAGCATGCTCATTCTGTCCTGCTTTAGCAAGTAGAATTAAAAGCTCTTCTTTTGTTTTTACTTTATCGATACGGAAAAATTCTTCTAAGAATTCAATATCTTCTGGAAACTTCCTCATAATACGATGCATTGGGAAAATTTGAAGGTCTTTAGAATCCATATTAGTAAAATATGTCATTACATAGTTAAATGGTTCTGTCCCATCTGTACTTCCCTTTTGCTCAATGCAATGCTGACGATATTCACCTGCTACTTGATAGCGATGATGTCCGTCTGCAATAAATAAATTTTGCCCGTCTAAAGACGCACTAATATCTGCGATCGCGTCTTTATCAGTTAAACGCCATACTTTATTACGTACATCGTTCTCATCAACCACATCAATCAATGGCTCTTGTGCACATAATTGTTTATTAAAAATCGCTTCTACCTTACGTTGCACATCAGAATAACAAACAAAAATACAACTAAGATTTGAATTCAATGCTTTAGTTAATTCTAAACGATCATTAACAGCGTTAGCATGTGTCTTTTCATGAGGATGTACTTTAGATTCACCTGCATTTGGCAATTCCATCAAAGCTACAAAACCTAAACGGTTATGCTTCTCACCTTGAACCTTATATTCTTGACGATAAACATATATACCTGGCTCTTTATCTTTAATCATTATCTTTTCTTTAAGCCATTGGTCAAATATAACATTCGCACGCGTGTAACGATTATCACTAGCTGTATCTTCTGACTTTTCTTTAGCTAAATCAATTTGTGTAAAGTTATACGGACTTCTATTATGCAACTCGGTTTGGTATTCTTCATTAATGACATCATAAGGCGGTGCCATTACAAGTTGATAATCTTTCACTTTATTAATATTATAAAAAACTGCATCAAAAGGTTTAATAGTTGCCATAATAGTTTCCTTTAATCACTTCCATCAACACATAGGCTGATCTATCTATTTTGTTTTAACTTAAATACTACATACGATCCTGCGCCTAAAAATCCACCTAATGTATCAAATAAGACATCTATAAAATCAAAATGCCTTCCAACTACAAATAGCTGATGATACTCATCACTTAATCCATAAACAAATGCAGCTAATACTACGCATATCCACATCATCCACATATTTCGGTTACTAACGCTATTAAATAACGCGCGCATCACCAAAAGACCCCAAATACCATACTCAACAAGATGACATGCCTTATCATTATACACCACATCAATCGGTGGTTTTAAATTAGACTGCGCTGAGACCAAAAAGATAATACCAGAATAAACCAGTACAGGAAACCAAAATTTAATGAAATTATTATATCGTTTCACGTGTCCTAACCAAATGTATTCGTTAATTAACCTTGCTATCGCTAGAATCACCGCTTTTTGGTGTTTCTTTAGTCTTAAAGTCTGTTTCATAAAACCCAGTCCCTTTAAAAATAACACCACTACCTGCACCAATTAACCGTGATAATTTCATCTGTCCGCATTCTGGGCACTTTTTAAGCTTAGCATCCGTCATTGACTGCAGATGCTCAAACGAATACTCACAAACGTCACATTCATATTGATATGTTGGCATATATTTACTCCAAGTACCTATTTAAATACTTTCTTTAACTTTTCTTTAATACTACCTTTACCGCCCTTACTAATGTCTTCGCCGCTTAGATCTGCATATTCTTCAAGAATCTTACGTTGCTCGGCACTTACTTTAGTTGGCACAGAAAGCATTACTTGAACATACTGATTACCCGCTTTATAACCACGTAAATTCGGCATGCCTTTTTCTTTAAGACGAAACACTTTACCACTTTGCGTTCCTGCTGGAATTTTCATACAAACATTCCCACTTAATGTTGGCACTGATATCTCAGCACCTAAAGCCGCTTTCACAAAGCTAACTGGTAAATCTAAACGTAAATCGTCCCCATCACGTTTAAATGTTGAGTGTTCTTTTACATGAATATAAAGATATAAATCCCCCGATCCACCTTCACCAATTTCCCCTTCACCACTAACACGCAGTCGTGAGTTACTATCAACACCAGCTGGAATATTCACTTCAATCTTACGCGTCTCACGCGTAGCCCCTTTACCTGTACATGTTACACAAAACTCTTTAATCACTTTTCCACGACCACTACATGTCGGACATGCTTGTTTCATTCTAAAGAAACCACTAGATGTCACAACACTTCCTTGGCCCTGACACATAGAACATACGCTCATCTCTGTGCCGCCTTTAGCGCCTGTTCCTTTACATGGTCCACAAAATTCATTACGATTTACATTAACTTTTTTCTTAATACCTGCAAAAGATTCTTCTAGCGTAATTGTTATCTCAGATTGAATGTCTGCCCCAGGTGCTGCACGTCGTTGTTGCCTTGCTCCACCTCCAAAACCACCACCAAACTGATCGCCACCACCACCGCCAAAGAACTGACCGAATATATCTCCTAAATCACCAAAGTCTGCACCACGAAAAATATCTTCTGAAGAATATTGTTGATCAACACCAGCGTGACCATACTGATCATATAATTCTTTTTTCTTTGGATCGGACAATACACCGTACGCCTCACCAATTTCTTTAAAAATCTCTTCAGCTTCTTTCTTTTTATCTTCAGCTACACGATCTGGATGATTGCGTAAAGCTAATTTACGATAAGCTTTTTTTACTTCTGGAATAGAAGCACCCTTAGATAAACCTAAAATCTCATAATAGTCGCGTTTAGTTGACATATGTTTTTTAAACGGCAATCGTCAATCGTCAATCAGCAATGGAGTTAAAGCCCGATGAGATAATGAAAAAATTAGTATCTAACCCAAATTTTCTTAATTATCCCAACGGGCAAACCACCCATTGCCAGTTGCCTATTGCCTATTGCCAAATACCCTTCTTAAATGTTAATTATTCCGCTTTAAAATCAGCATCAATAACATCTTCATCTTTTTTAGAATCAGATGCTGCATCTGTAGAACCTTCTGCTGTTGCTGAACTTGCTTCTTGAGCTCCTGCTGCTGCCGCTGCTGGGTCTCCAGCACCTGCATCTTTTTGCTCAGCTTCTGTTGCTTTATATACTTCTTCAGCTAATTTGTGTGCTGCTTTTTGAAGGGCTTCTTGAGATGCATTGATCTTTTCAAGATCTTTCGCTTCAATTGCTTTCTTCAAGTTCTCAAGTTCAACTTCAATCGCTTTCTTTTCATCTTCAGTAATTTTATCACCATAATCTTTAAGTGACTTTTCTGTCGAATAAACAAGTGCGTTCGCTTGATTAACAGCTTCTACTTCTTCTTTTTTCTTTTTATCATCTGCTGCATACTTTTCAGCTTCTTTAACTAAATTATCAATTTCTTCGTCCGATAATTTTGTTGGTGCTGTAATGCGAATTGATTGCTCCGTCCCTGTTCCTTTATC
>JBLINE010000068.1:0-5696 GCA_047638895.1 Lysobacterales bacterium | reverse complement strand
TGGAACACACCCAAACTTTGTGCCGCGCTAAGCATTTCATATGTTTTAGTATCATCAAGCGGAATTTCAATTGGCGTAATATCAACATCATGACGTTTCTTAATCAACTTAACAGCATTATCAATAACTGTTAATGTTCGCAGACCTAAAAAGTCCATTTTAAGTAACCCAATCATCGCTGCATACTTCATAGAATAAGCAGTTACAATTTGATCATCAGCGGTTTTAATTAAAGGGCAATATTCTGTTAAGTTCTTATCAGAAATAACAACACCAGCTGCATGAATCGATGTATGACGACTTAAACCTTCTAAAATGAGCGCCATATCCATAATTTCACGTGCTTGTCGATCACGTGCCATCAACTCTTCAAGACCAGGTTCTTTTTCAAGTGATTCTGTAAGTGTAATACCCAAATCATTTGGAATTAATTTTGCAATCTTATCCACATCACCAAAACTCGCACCCAACGCACGTCCAACATCACGGATAACACCACGCGCTTGCATCGTACCAAATGTAATAATCTGAGCTACTTTATCATTACCATACTTCTCGTTTACGTATTTAATAACTTCAGGACGGCGCTCAAAACAAAAATCAATATCGACATCGGGCATACCCGCACGTTCCGGATTTAAAAAACGCTCGAAGATTAAATCATATTTTAAAGGACATAAGTCAGTAATACCAACTAAATAACTTACCAAACTACCCGCCGCAGAACCACGACCTGGACCTACTGGAATACCGTGTTCTTTCGCATAATTAATAAAATCCCATGTAATAATAAAATAACTAACAAATCCCATACTTGAAATAATACCAAACTCATATTCAAGTCTCCTGCGAATCTCTTCTGTTTCTTGACCATAACGTGTAATAATACCTTCTTCACATAAATCTCGTAGGAACTCTGTCTGTGTTTTACCACCTGGTGGTGTATAATCTGGCATATGAAATGTATCAAAGTCCATTTCTACATTACATTTCTCAGCCAATTCTAATGTGTTTGTAATCGCCTCGGGACACCAACTAAAAATTTCAGCCATTTCTTCTGCTGTTTTAAAATAATACTGATCTGTCCCTAACTTCATACGGCGTGGATCATCAATAGTTGTTTGAGTCTGAATGCACATTAAAACGTCATGTGCTTTTGACTGACCTTGTGTCATATAATGAATATCATTAGTCGCAATAACTGCTACATTTAGCTCACGTGCAATTCTTAGAAGACCTTCGTTAACTTCACGGTGATAATCATGCCCTTGATCCATGACTTCAATATAATAATTACCTTCACCAAATATTTTAAGGTGTTCATCTGCTGCCTTTAAAGCTTCATTATAATTACCATCACGCAAGTGCCATGCCACTTCACCCTTAGAACAGCCCGAGGCACAAATTAAACCTTTAGCATATTGTTTAAGTAACTCTTTATCTGTACGAGGGAAATAATAAAAGCCATCTATAGATGCTTGTGAGACAAGCTTCATTAAATTTTGATAACCTTCGAAGTCTTTAGCGTATAAACACAAATGATTGGTTGCACGATTAGCTGGTGTTTTAATCAGTCGACTATCGTTCATAGCTACATAAACTTCACAACCAATAACAGGACGTATACCTGCCTTCTTGCATGTCGTATAAAACTCAACAGCACCAAACAAATTACCATGATCGGTAATCGCAAGTGCTGGCATATTATATTCTTTGGCTTTAGTTACCAGTTCTTTAATGCGGCTAGCACCGTCTAAAAGACTGTATTGGGAATGCACATGAAGATGAACAAATTTACTTTGATCCATTGAACTTTCTAAGGTTAGCTAAATATTTTGATTAAACTTAAGATAGGCGATTATAACAAAACGTGTGATACATAGCAACATTCAGGTAATAAACTAATAACGCTATCGCCAACAAGATGTTATAAATCAAAAATACAATGCGAAGCTTCAACACACTATATTTAACCACCCAGCAGCAGCCAAATACCATTAACTAGAAAACTTTATTATAAAAAAACCCGCCGAAACATAACATCTCGGCGGGTTGAAATTCTATTTATATTATTCCCATTCGATCGTTGCTGGTGGTTTAGAACTAATATCATAAACCACACGGTTAACACCTTCAACTTCGTTAATGATACGATTGGAAATACTTGCTAGTAATTCATGTGGTAAATGCGACCAATCTGCCGTCATACCATCAATACTACTAACAGCACGTACTGCAATAACATCTTCGTAAGTACGCTTATCACCCATTACTCCTACAGTCTTTATTGGTAATAATACAGCAAATGCTTGCCATACTTCATCATAAAGACCTGCTTTTTTAATTTCTTCTAAAACACGCTCATCTGCTTGACGTAAAACTTCTAAACGCGCCTTCGTCACCTCGCCAATAATACGAATAGCTAACCCAGGCCCTGGGAATGGTTGACGATTTAAAATTGCTTCTGGCATATCTAGTTTTTTACCAATAGCACGTACTTCGTCTTTAAACAATTCACGAAACGGTTCAATTAAATCAAGTTTCATGTCTTTAGGTAAACCACCTACGTTATGATGTGATTTAATAACAGCTGATGGACCACCAATTGGTGAAATTGATTCAATTACGTCTGGATATAATGTTCCTTGAGCAAGAAAACCTACATTCTTAACACGTTTCGATTTATCCATAAACACTTGTATAAATTCATCACCGATAATCTTACGTTTTTCTTCAGGATCTACAATACCCTCTAGACGCTTAAGGAAACTCTTTTCAGAGTTTGCTACACTTAAGTTCATCTTGAAGTTTTCTTTAAACTGTTTTGTTACAGCTTTAACTTCATTATTACGTAATAACCCATTATCAACAAAGATACAATAAAGCTTTTTACCAATAGCTTTTTGAATAAGTACCGCAGCGACCGATGAGTCAACCCCACCACTTAAGCCAAGAACAACCTTCTTATTTCCTACTTGTTCTTTAATTTGCTTAACTGTCGCATCAATAAACTTAGCCATTGTCCAACGTGGTAAACTGCCACAAATTGCGAAAACAAAGTTGTTTAAAATTTGTTCACCTCGTTGTGAGTGTATAACTTCTGGATGAAATTGCACACCATATATTTTTTTCTTGCGATTTGCAAAAGCTGCACATTCTGCGTTTAATGTATGTGCAATTCTAACAAATCCCTTTGGCATCTTTTTAAGCTCGTCACTATGACTCATCCAACATGTCAAATTAGACGGTAAATTTGAAAATAAATCTTTATTACTATCGATGAAAAGCTCTGCGCGACCATATTCACGATCAACACTCTTTTTAACTTTACCACCAAACATTTCTGTAATAAGTTGCATACCATAACATATCCCAAGTATAGGAATATCTAAATTGAAGATTTCTGGATCTGGTTTAGGAGAATTTTCATCATAAACACTTAGTGGGCCACCTGAAAGAATAATACCTTTTGGTTTAAGCTCACGAAGTTCTTCAGCTGAAGTATCATAACGCACAATCTTACTATAAACTTTACTCTCACGAATACGTCTTGCAATAAGCTGTGTATATTGAGATCCGAAATCAAGAATAACAACTACATCTTTATTACGAATTTTACGAATCTTAACTGTTGTACCAATACGACTTTTAATTGACTTTAATTTAGGCAAGCGTCCAATACGTTTTTTAGGATTTACGCGAAAACGTGTTTTTAAACCTGGCGTTGCTGATTGAGACTTTGATGTTTTTTTATCTGGTACTGCTTTTTTAACTGGTGCTTTCTTAGCCACTACTTTCTTTTTAGTTACAACGGGATTTTCTATTGCTTTTTGTGCTGCTGTTTTTGCCGCTGTCTTTGCTGCTTTTTTAACTGCTGACTTTGTCTTTACAGATTTCTTTGCTACTTTTTTTGCCATTATTTATCACCTATTGTATTTCCGTGGTCTACTCTACTTACCCATACCCACGCGTTGGCCTACTTGAAAAACCTTGCCTTCCGTCTGAATTGACGGGGCAATAATCATTTCTACTTCATGCATTGCTTTAATATCTTTAGTTCCAAGTGAACCCATTGATGTTTGAAGCGCTCCCACTAAATTCTGAGATCCATCATCAACATTCGCCGGTCCATATAAAATTTCTTTAAGTGTTCCCGTTGTTCCTACATGAATACGTGTACCACGTGGAAGATTGGCATGTGATGTCGCCATTCCCCAATGATATCCACGACCTGGTGCTTCTTTCGCACGTGCAAATGCCGAACCAACCATAGCAGCATCAGCACCAGCAGCAAACGCTTTACAAATCTCACCACCAATACGCATGCCACCATCAGTAACAATTGGTATATATTTTCCTGTCTTCTTATAGAAACTATCACGGGCTGCTGCGGCATCAACCGTTGCTGTAATTTGAGGGACACCGATACCAAGTACACCACGTGTTGTACATGCAGCTCCAGGTCCTACACCAATCCAAATAGCACTCGCCCCAAGTTCCATTAATTCAAGCGACATTTTATACGTAACTGCATTACCAATCGCAATTGGAACCTTACTTGTTTTACATAAATGACCGTAATCAACTACTTTATATTCTGTTGAAATATGTGTCGGAGATGACACTTGAGATTGTACTAAAAATAAATCTGCGCCTGCTTCTGCTGCTATATTTGAATATTCTTCAGCATTTTGAGGAATGCAACTTACAAAACATGGCACGTTAGCCGCTTTAATCGCTTCAATACGTTGAGAAATTAATTCTTTTTTAATCTTTGGCTGGTATAACTTTTGTAAAATCTTTGTCGCTTGTTCCGGCGTCGCCCCAACAATATCATTTAGAATTTCGCTTGGATCACTATAACGTGTCTGCACACCATCTAAATTAAGTACCGCAACACCGCCTAGCTTACCCATTTCAATAGCAAAATTAACATCAACGACACCATCCATGGCTGCCGCCATAATCGGTGCATTAAGCATAACCCCTGCAATCTCACAGCTTGTGTCAACTTCATTAGGATTAATACTTGTCATACCTGGAACAAGTGAAACCTCATCAAATCCGTAACAACGTCTTGCACGGCGATTTATACCAATCCACTCTGCCATTAAAATATCCTTTCAAATGTGCTTCTATATATAAAAAAACCTAATTCTAATATAATGAAGCCCATAATATAACGATTTCTAGGGCAAATGTCAATATATAAATAACACCAGAGCTGTAAGTGTCTGGTGTTACTGTATTTAAATATTTAAAAATTAGAGGCTAAAACTCAGTAATTAAATTTTACCGAATCTTAACCTCTAATTTCATAAACCCTACGTATGTATTAATTTAAAGCAAGAATTACATCATTCCGCCCATACCACCCATGCCTGGCATACCGCCACCCATTGGAGGCATTCCAGGACCATCTTTTTCTGGAATATCCGTAATCAATGCTTCTGTTGTTAATAATAATGACGAAATACTAGCCGCATTCTGTAATGCCGTTCTAGTTACTTTCGCTGGATCAATAATTCCGCTCTTAAGCATATCTACATACTCATCAGAATTCATATCATATCCAATATTAACTTTTTCATTTTTAAGTCTTTCAACAATAACTGATCCTTCAAGACCAGCATTAGCTGCTAGCTGACGTACTGGTGCTTCAATAGCGCGTTTTACAATCTCTACTCCAGTTTTCT
>JBLINE010000067.1:0-5716 GCA_047638895.1 Lysobacterales bacterium | reverse complement strand
AATCAATGATTCACCGACGGAGATGTTTGGTAAGATCATGTCTATCAGTGATGAGTTAATGCTTAAGTATTATGAATATTTAACTGATGAAGACTTAACACAATTACCTGTGCATCCAAAAGAAGCTAAAGCACAATTGGGTGAGGTTATTGTGACGCAATTTCATAATGCAGATAAAGGAAAGAAAGCTCGTGCGGATTTTGATAACACATTTAGTAAAGGCCAAGTGGAAGTTGATATGCCAAGTGTCGCACTTGAGAGTGTGGCAGGTAAGCCGTTGATTGATGTGTTACTTGAACAAGGTTTAGTGAGCACTAAAAATGACGCCAGGAGAATGATTAAACAAAATGCTGTAAGTCTTGATGGTGTAAAGATTTCAGATGAAAAAGGCGTGCTCGGCGTAGGGATTTTGAAGGTAGGTAAGAAAAGGTTTCTTAAGATTATTTAGCTAAGGTGTAACTTTTTTATTTTCAATAACTTACATTCCAAAGATGTATTAAAATAAAATGCTTGACAAAAATAAAAATATAGATATACTTGGTGAATTATTGTGCGCCTTCTTGCATTTTTGCGGAGTGGTGCATTTGGGAGTGTGTCGTTATTCATTGAAGTATTTAGGGTTATGACATGCCCCTGTAGCTCAGTTGGCTAGAGCACGTCCTTGGTAAGGACGAGGTCTCCGGTTCGAATCCGGTCGGGGGCTTATTCATTTTTAGTAAACAACAAAAAATTCTTAGGATATTGCAATGGCGAAAAAAGGTATTAGAGAAAAGATTTTATTAAAGTGTACAGAGTCTGGCGACATTAATTACACGTCGACAAAGAATAAAAAGTTACACCCTGAACGTTTAGAATTAAACAAGTATTGTCCAAAATTACGAAAACGTACTTTACACAGAGAAATCAAGAAGTAGACATCGGTTAGAAAGACTTTAGGCCTGTAGCTCCAATTGGCAGAGCAACGGTCTCCAAAACCGTGTGTTGTTGGTTCGAACCCAACCAGGCCTGTTTAAATATTATGATAACAAAAACGCGCACATTTATAATTGAAGTTATTAGTGAATTAAAGAAGGTTAGTTGGTCCTCTCGCAAAGATGTAATTGAGGCGGCTAAGGTTGTTTTTATGAGTGGTATTTTGTTGGGATTTTTTATTGGTGGGATAGATTGGATTCTGTCAAAAATTTTAGGACTTTTAATTAAATAAGATTTATTTCATCTTTTAGGGTAAGAAACATATGAGCGAAGACACTAATAAAGAAGCAACTGAAGAAAAAAAAGCACCTGAAGAGGCGCTTAATGATGCGAGTGATGCGTCAAGCGAAGATTTGAACCTTGAAATGAAATGGTATGTTATTCATACACAAACAGGGTCTGAAGAAAAAGCACGTGCTGGTTTAGAGAGTCGTATGAAATCGACAGAGCTAAAGAAATATATTGGAGAAGTTGTAGTTCCAACAGAGCAAGTTTCTGAAGTGAGATCTGGAAAGAAGCGTATTACAGAAAGAAAGTTTTTCCCAGGTTACATCATCATTAAAATGGCGATGAACAAAGAAAGTTGGTATTTGGTTAAAAGTACACCTGGTATTACTGGTTTTATTGGACCAGGAAGAAAGCCAACACCTATCACTCTAGCGGAAGTAGATTCAATACTACAACGAACAGAAGAAACTGAAACGAAACCAATGCCTAAAATCATGTATGAAATTGGCGAATCGATTCAGATTGTTCAAGGGCCTTTTTCTAATTTTAATGGTCAGGTTATGGAAATATTCCCTGATCGCGGTAAATTAAAGGTTAGTGTTTCAATTTTTGGAAGATCAACACTCGTAGAACTTGAGTATTGGCAAGTAGAAAAAATATAAATTAATTTTTAAAGTAGTTCGACTGTCGCACAGCAGCTTTGGCCTCGAAGTAGATGTGCTTAATATTAAGGAAGAAACATTATGGCTAAAGAAGTAGTTGCACAAATTAAGCTTTATGTACCAGGCGGGAAAGCAAATCCTGCACCACCAGTTGGTCCTGCTTTAGGGCAACATGGTGTGAACATCATGGGATTTTGTAAAGCATTTAACGAAAAAACAAAAGGAAGAGAAGGATTAATTCTTCCTGCTGTAATTTCTGTTTATAAAGATAAATCGTTCGATTTCATTATTAAGACACCACCAAGTTCTGTTTTGATTAAGAAAGCAGCTAATTTGGCGAAGGCTTCTGGTGAAGCAGGACGTGAAATTATAGGAAAGCTAACCGCAGCTCAAATTAAAGAAATTGCGACAACAAAGATGGAAGATTTAAACACTACATCTTTAGATGAAGCAGTTAAAACGATTACTGGAACTGCAAGAAGTATGGGAATTGAGGTGGAAGTATAATGGCATATATCGGTAAAAGAATGAAGGAAGCAAATAAGTCAGTTGATGTAGATACGACATATACGCTTGAAGAAGCTTTAGATAAGATTGGAAAGTTTCCTAAAACAAAGTTTGATGAAACTGTTGAGCTTCATTTACATTTAGGAATTAACCCAAAGAATTCTGACCAGATTGTTCGCGGAACGGTTGCTCTTCCAAACGGAACAGGTAAAAAAGTTCGTATTGCTTGTTTTTGTAAAGGTGAAGCAGAAGCTAAGGCAAAAGAAGCTGGGGCTGATTTTGTTGGGTCTGATGAGTTAATTGAAAAAGTATCTAAAGGATTTTTAGACTTTGACGTTGTTGTTGCGACGCCAGATATGATGCGTGATATCAGTAAATTAGGTCGTGTACTTGGACCACGTGGTCTTATGCCAACACCTAAAGCTGGAACAGTAACGCCAGATGTAGCTAAAGCCATTGCTGAGGTTAAAGCTGGTAAAATCGAATTTAAATCTGATAAACAAGCAGGTGTTCATGTAGGACTTGGAAAACGTTCATTTTCTAAAGAGCAACTGTCACAAAATATACAGGAAGTAATGGATGCAATCAATGCAGCCAAGCCAAGATCATTAAAAGGACACTATATTAAAAGAGCATCCCTATCTACAACTATGGGTGCGGGTGTAAAGGTGGCGTTATGACAAAAGTAGGTACTATATTTAGACAAGGTTTAGTTAATCGAATTAAAGATGGATTCGAAAATAACAATAACGTTTTTTTAATCAGTTACACAGCTTTAGAAGGTTCTAAATCAAATGAATTTAGAATGAGTTTAAAAAAAGCTGGTGCTGATATTTTCGCCTCGAAAAACAGAGTGGCTCAAGTTGCTTTAAAAGAATTAGGCCATGATACTTTATCTGAAAATATTTCTGATCAAACAGCTTTTGTTTGGACGGATGAAGATTCAGTTGAAGTAGCTAAAGCAGTAGTAGAATTCGTCAAAGAAAATGACACAGTGCAAGTTAAAGGTGCTGTTATTGACGGAGTAATTGTTACAGCGGCAGATGTTAAGGTATTATCTGAGCTTCCTGCGAAGCCAGTATTACAAGCAATGTTGCTATCAACAATGCAAGCGCCAGTATCACGTTTGCTTGGTGCATTTAATGCAAAATCTCGTGATTTATTATCTATATTAAAACAATTAAGTGATCAAAAGGGAGAATAAAATGTCAGAAGCTACAGCAACAGAAGACAAAGTGGAATTAACTGGAAAGTTAGATGATTTAGCAAAGCAAATTGAAGGTTTGACTGCACTTGAGTTATCTGAATTAGTTAAAGGTTTAGAAGACAGACTTGGAATACAAGCTGCTGCACCTATGGCTGCGGGCATGATGATGCCAGCTGCTGGTGGAGCTGCCCCAGAAGCTGCAGAAGAAAAAACAGAGTTCGACGTTATCTTAACTGAAATCGGTGCATCTAAAATTGGTGTTATTAAAGAAGTACGTGCCGCAACACAATTAGGTCTTAAAGAAGCAAAAGACTTAGTAGAAGCAGCACCAAAAGCAGTTAAAGAAGCCGTAAGTAAAGAAGAAGCTGAAGAGTTAAAAAAGAAACTTGAAGCTGCTGGCGCCAAAGTTGAAGTAAAATAATTTGTTTTAAGTGATATAGCCGTAAGCGTACTGCTTACGGCGGATACTTATTTAAATTTATACTGATACACAATAGCTATATTTCATTAACGTTAAACTGGACTCTGTTTTATTATGGAAAATATAAGCATAAAGAACTTTAGTAAAAATATACATGATATTGAATTACCATCTTTATTAGACATACAAAAAGTAGCCTATAAGCACTTTTTGCAAAGAGCAGTTGATCCTGATAATCGTGAAGATCATGGTCTTGAAGAAGTATTCAGTGAAGTATTTCCTTTAGAAAGTTATGACGGCCAGATTCGGTTGGAGTTTATGACGTATACTTTAGGAAAAGAAAAGTATAGTGCCATTGAATGTAAAAGACGTGGTATGTCTTTTGCTTCAGCACTTAAAGTTCGTCTGCGTTTAATCACACCAGTTGATATTAAAGAACAAGAAGTTTATTTTGGCGATTTCCCATTAATGACAGATACAGGTACTTTCATTATTAATGGAGATGAGCGTGTTGTTGTGTCTCAAATTCAACGTCCTCCAGGGGTTTCGTTTGAAGAAGAGTTACATCCTACAGGAAAAAGTCTGTATCACGGACGTTTAATTCCTTCACGTGGAGCATGGTTTGAGATTAAATATGATTTAAATAATGTATTACTCGCATATGTTGATCGTCGTCGTAATTTTCCTGCAACGCAGATTCTACGTATTATGGGTTTATCTTCTGATGAAGATATTAAACAAATGTTCGGTGATGATTTTGAGAAATTAGCACCAACACTTGAAAAAGACCATACGACAAACAAAGAAGAAGCACTTTTAGATTTTTATCGTAAAATGCGTCCAACAGAGCCTGCAACAATTCAAGTAGCGGATGCTTTATTCTACAGATTATTCTTTGAAAACAAACGTTATGATTTAAGTAAAGTTGGTCGTCACATTATTAACCGTAAATTAGGTATGGATGTTCCTTTGGACAACCGTGTTGCGGATATTAGTACGATTGTAAAGATTATTGGATATTTATTAAGCCTTCGTGAAGGTGTTGGCGAGACAGATGATATTGATCATCTTGGAAATCGTCGTATTAAAACAGTAGGTGAGTTAGTGCAAAACCAAGTACGTATTGGTTTGTCAAGACTTGAGCGCTCAATTAAAGAGCGTTTAGTTGTTATGACTAGCTTTGAGAATTTGACAGCGCATCATTTAATTAATTCTCGTTTATTTTCAAATCAAGTTAATGATTTCTTTTCAAGAAGTCAATTATCTCAGTTTATGGATCAAGTTAACCCATTATCTGAGCTAACACATAAAAGACGTTTAAGTGCACTTGGACCTGGTGGTCTATCAAGAGAACGTGCTGGATTTGAGGTGCGTGATGTACATCCAACGCATTATGGACGTGTATGTCCTATTGAAACACCTGAGGGACCAAATATTGGTTTAATTTCTTCATTAACTAATTGTGCACGTGTTAATGAATTAGGATTTATTGAAACACCTTATCGTAAAGTTGTAGATGGTAAAGTGTTAAAGAAAATAGAATATTTAAC
This sequence comes from Lysobacterales bacterium, assembly GCA_047638895.1. Classification (GTDB taxonomy): domain Bacteria; phylum Omnitrophota; class Gorgyraeia; order Zapsychrales; family Zapsychraceae; genus JANQNA01. Next base: position 169 of record JBLINE010000067.1, on the reverse strand, counting down.
AGCAGACAAAGATCAGGTTGCGCATGTTGCGCAGTCAAATTCTGTTGTTGATAAAGATGGTAATTATACGGATGATGTTGTTCAATGTCGTTACCGTACAGACTTTCCAAAAGTTGCAGCTAAAAAAATTGAATACCAAAATGTAAGCCCACTTCAGATTGTTTCTGTA
>JBLINE010000066.1:0-5737 GCA_047638895.1 Lysobacterales bacterium | reverse complement strand
AACCCTTGGACCTTTTATTTACTTACATATTCAAAAGAAGGCTGAAGGAAAATTATTACAAGAGCAAAGAGCGTATCAAGCAACATTGCGTAAAGCTTCTTTGGGTATGGGGCGTGTTAAAGACTTGAAGCGTTTATTAAGTTTAATTGTTCATGTTGTTAGGCGGACAGTAAAACTTGATCATTGTGCCATCTATTTATACCATCAAGAATCTAATCAATACATTCTTAAGGCCTCTAAAGGCTTGTCTGATAAAGAGGATCTACAAAGTATTCTTTCCATGGATTCTCCTTTGATTCAGTATTTAAAAGATAATAATGAAGTACTAGACTATGAAGAAGTTAAACAACGACAAGCTGACCTTAATGATCACAAGTTAGCAGGTATTGAGACTGCGATTGAACGGCTTAATGGTGCTTTAGTTGTTCCAAGTTTTATTGAAGATCGATTACTTGCGATTATTGTGATGGGTAAGAAGGTTTCTGGCAAGCTGTATTCGGCTGATGATATGGTCGTTTTTTCGATCTTAGCTAATCAATCGGCATTGGCAATAGAGAATGCACAGTTTTATGAAGATATGAAGAAGACGCATAAGCAATTATTTGAGGCGGAGAAAATGGCGACGATTGGGACGATGGCTGATGGGTTGTCTCATCAAATTAATAACCGTCTGCATGCCATGGGTTTTATTGCGGGGGATGCGATCGATACAATAAAGTTAAAGATTGATAAAATTAAGAGTCCAGAAGCTAAAGAGGTACTTAAGGACTTAAAAAATTCTTTGGAAAAGATTGAGGATAATGTAAGGCGTGGGGGTGAGATTGTAGGCGGGCTCTTAAAATATACGCGTAAAGGCACCGAAGGGTATGAAGCGATTGATTTTAATCAGTTGCTTAAGGCCTCGATTGAGATGGTTGGTCTTAAGGTTAAATTACATGAGTTTGATATTGTTAAAAATTTTAATGGGAGTTTACCCAAAATTAATGGTAATTTCACACAGCTTCAAGAAGTATTTTTTAATTTAATTGATAATGCCTATGATGCAATGACACAGCGTAAATCTGAGATGAAAGAAGAAGGGTATCGAGGAGAGTTAGTTATAACAGCACAAAAACAAGGGCGTAAGCTTGAAATCTTAGTACAGGATAATGGTATTGGGGTTAAGGATAAAGATAAAGCAAAGCTATTCACGCCATTTTTTACAACAAAACATTCCAAGCTTAAAAAAGGCACCGGCCTTGGCCTTTATGTGATTCGTCAACTTATTGAGCGTAATCATGGGGGTGAGGTTAGTTTTTCTGGTGAGTATCGCAAAGGTGCTCAAACACGCCTTGTTCTTCCAACCGTTTAGAACAAAGATAAAATATTTCCAAACAAATAAAACACTAATTTACCTTGTCGCAGGCGATATATTACCGTAGAATTAAGCTTAGATAAGGCTTCGATTTAATCCTAAAAATGGAGTAAGGTTTATGGCAAAATTACTTATAGTTGATGATGAGGATGATATTCGCGAATTTGCGAAAAGTTTTTTTACTAAGCGATCAATTGATGTAGTCACAGCGTCGGGTGGTGCAGAAGCGCTTAGAATGGTTAACGTTGAGAAGCCAGATTTAATCCTTTTAGATATCACCATGGAAGACATGACAGGTATTGAAGTGTTGCGTAAATTACGTGCAGATAAGAATGATGTTAAGGTTATTATGGTGACGGGTGTAGAAGACTTAGAGGTGGTTAATGAGGCTAATTCTTGGGGCGTTAAAGGTTATGTGCATAAGCCACTAGCTTTAGATGAACTTGAAAAGGTTGTGATGGGAGAGTTAGCTGTTGGATAAATTTCATTTTTCTCGCATCTTCAAATATTAAATGATAACAATGAAAATTGATTTTAAAAAGGAGCTTGAGGCTGTATCAAAAGGCATGATCATGATTCATGATCATAAACTTTTGATTAAGTTGATTTTACGTATGATTGTTCGTAAGTTTGGTGTGAAACATGCGGCTATGCTTATTTATGATGAAGAGCGTGATACGTATGTGTCTAATATTTCAAGGGGTGAAGCTGGTATTAAATTACCCCAAGGCTTTACACGATTTGATCATTCCAATCCAATTATACAATTATTTTCACGTACAGAATATAAGCCATTAACTGTTGATAAGAATGCGATTGTAGCAGGTGATATTAATCGTTTAATTTGGCGTGAAAGTATTTTAGATAATGGTGCAATTACGGGATCTGCCCGTAATCTTTTACATCGTGTTGAGGTACAGCTTGAGCTTCTTAACGCAGCGGCCTGTGTGCCAGCCTATTATCAAAAGAATTTACTCGCTATCCTCTTACTCGGTGACAAATCTGATGGGCAAGCGTATGATGAAGGAGAGTTAAGTTTCTTTACAGCATTAGCTTCTGACGCTGCTATGGCTATTCGTAATGCCCAATTATTTGAGTCGCTAAAGGATGAAGCGGAGCGTAACCGTAAACTTTTCTTACAAACAATTTCTGTACTTGGTGCAACAATTGAGGCCAAAGATTCCTATACGCATGGTCATACCGAGCGTGTAACGCATTATGCCGTACTTATTGCGAAGCAAATGCAAGATTCAGGCGTTGTTACTTTTACACGCAAATTCTTGGATAATTTATATATATCAGGCCTTTTACATGATATCGGAAAGATTGCTGTGCCAGAATCAATTCTTAATAAAGAAGGTGGTCTTACTAGCGATGAGTATTCTATTATGAAAACTCATCCAGCTAAAGGCGCTGAGATGGTGGCATCTTTAGATCTTGATTTAGATATTATCGATGGCATTCGTCACCATCATGAAAGATATGAGGGCGGTGGCTATCCTGATGGTATTAAAGAGGAAAAGATTCCAATGACGGCTGCGATCATTGCTGTGGCTGATGCTTTTGATGCTATGACAACGGATCGTTCTTACCGTGCAGGTTTCTCAAAAGAAAAAGCGATTAAAATTGTTAAAGAGAATAAAGGCATTCAGTTTCATCCACTACCAGCCGAGAGTATGCTTGTTTTATTTAAAAAAGGTATGATTTAAGGCGTATTTATAAGGCAATAGGCTTTGGTTAGGCAATCGGTAATGGGTTTTTGCCTGTTGTGATATTCTTGATTAGTATCCTACTCAACCTCCAGTGGCAATTGCCCACTGCCGATTGACTAAACACATCTACTGCCTAAACACCATCTATCGGCAACTTAATCACAAATTCCGTCCCGACATTTACCGCACTACTAATACTAATTGACCCATGATGCTCTTTAAGGATACTACGTGTGATTGAAAGCCCTAGTCCTGTCCCTTGATCTTTCTTAGTATAAAAGGGATCAAATATATGTTTTAAATCTTCTTGAGATATTCCTGAGCCTGTATCGTTAATTTTAAACTTAAATATATTTTCATCATGGTGTTTTTCTGTTGTGATTGATATGGTGCCATCGCTTGCTATCGCATCAATAGAATTAAGAAATAGGTTTAAAAGGCATTGGCGAATTTGGTTCTTATCAATAGTTATGAGAATGTCTGTATTTTGGGTGTAGTTCTTTTTAATGGTTATGCGTTTTGATAATAACTTACTGTTAAGAAAATCTAAAGTATCGTCTATAAGGGCGTGGATATTTTCTTTTTGAGGGTTTATGAGTGTTGGTTTTGAGAAATCTAATAATTGACTAATGATACGATTAATGCGCTTCACTTCATCACCGACAATATGTGCGAAGGTGTCTAGAAATTCTTTATCATCTTTTCTTTGAGGTAAATATTCACAAAAAGTATTAATAGCCGTTAATGGATTTTTAATTTCATGGGCCATCCCAGAGGCAAGGGTAGCGACGGCTTTGAATTTTTGTTGTTCAGCAACTTCTTTCTCGAGTAGCTCTACTTTAGCGGCAATTTTTGTAATGTTATTTTTATATAATAATTTATCGATTACTTGTTGTAGTAAATTACGTAAAGGGATAAATACTAAGGCAATAGTACTTCCTAGAAAAATTGAGATGAATAAAGACTTATATCCGAAAAATGATTCAAAATATTTTTCAGTAATATAAATAAAACAAAAATATAGAAGCGATAATAATGAGATTAAAAGGGTGTAAAGAATAGACTTACTTATTACGAAGCGTACATCTATAAATTGGTATTTTAAAATGGCATATGCAATAAATATAACATAAAAAGTAACCATAATATTTGGGATTGGAGCAATAGGAATATTATACCAAAGTGGAAAGTTAAATGCGCCACCAGTAAATCCTAGTACAGATCCCCAAAAAAATAAAATTAAACTGGTACGTTGAGGTCCTTTCAAGTGAATATAATATTGTCTTAATAATGTTAATGAAATAGGAATTAATAGACAGAAATAAAGAACATAAAAATGATAAATTAGTCCTGGTTTTGGCCAGTATGGGAAAGATAGAATGGATTCTACGTCACGTACTATATATGGAGTGAATCCTAGAAATGTGAGAAGAAGGCTGAAAGAATAGCAAGACACTACAAATTTGTTAAGAATGGATTCTTTTTTTATGATTAGGACAATGACATGAAATAGTATTGTTGGGATATAAAATCCAAAACAAGTTAAGACTCTTGTCCAAAACAATGCGGTTGTGTAAGTATTAGATATTTGCCAAAAGAAATACGACAACGACCATGCTGAAATACATATTGTAAATAGAGAGAATATTTTATTAAGTTTAGATTTCTTTCCATAGGTTAATATAAATATAGTAATTGTTAAGCTTGATAACCCATTAAGAAGGCTGCTTAAGACATAATAAATATTATCCATTGTATTTCTCCGTAGACGTCAATCAGAATTTATTGCTTAAAAACAACAGTAAAAACAGTTTTCCCTTTAATACTTTCTACACTAATTTCCCCACCATGTTCTTCAATTATTCCTTTTGTAATGGCAAGGCCAAGTCCTGTGCCAGTGTCTTTTTGGGTGTAGAAAGGGTTGAATATATTTTTTATTTTATCTTTTGCAATTCCAATGCCCGTGTCTTGAATGCTGATTTGGAAAGTTGGTTGATGTGTTTTTAAAGCGTGTGACGATAGTGTTGTTATTGTTATGCTGCCACCGTTTGGCATGGCATCTATCGCATTTAAGAAAAGGTTTAGCAAGCATTGGCGAATTTGGTTTTTATCGATATTTATTAGGATATTGGGGGCGTAATCTTTTTTTATGTCGATATGTTTGTAAATAAATTTACTGTTAAGAAAGTCTAAAGTATCATCTATTAGTGAATGGATATCTGTTGGTTGTGTGTTGATGGGAGCTGGTTTGGAGAAATCTAGCAATTGGGTGATGATATCATCGATACGCTTAACTTCATTGCCTACAATTTTTGAAAATTTCAATAAAAACTCTTTATCTTCCATTCTTTCAGGCAGAAATTCACTAAATATTTTTATCGCTGTTAATGGATTCTTAATTTCATGCGCCATACCAGAGGCAAGGGTAGCGACGGCTTTAAATTTTTCTTGTTCAGCGACTTCTCGCTCTAATAATTCTACTTTTTTAGCAATTTCACTAGTTGATCCTTTATAGAGAAGACGATCAACAAAAGTTTGAATACGATTGCGTAGTGGGACAAGAATTATTCCTAAAAAGATGGAAATTAAAATACTTATTGAAAATGAACGGTATCCATAATAAGACTGAACAAAACGTTCAAAGGTAAAAATACAGATAATATAAATTATC
>JBLINE010000065.1:0-5815 GCA_047638895.1 Lysobacterales bacterium | reverse complement strand
CCTTCCCAAGAAATATCAACCTCGGCTGATGGTTCTGTAAATGGAAAGAAATGTGGGCGAAAGCGCATTTTAATATCGTCAGAAAATAATTTTTTAAGAAACACTTCAAGTAACCCTTTAAGATCTGAAAATTTAATATCTTCTGAAACCAACAAGCCTTCTATTTGATGAAACATAAATGAATGACTAGCATCAACCGCATCTGGACGATAAACTTTACCTGGCACAACAACAGCCATTGGTGGCTTATATTCTTTCATAATACGGATTTGTACGGGAGATGTTTGACTACGTAGTAACATATTTCTTTTTTTATCATCTGGATCACGACGATCAACATAAAATGTATCAAACCCATCACGTGATGGATGATCTTGTGGAATATTTAAAGCATCAAAATTGTGATATTCTGTTTCAATTTCTGGACCTTCTTGAACGGAAAAACCCATCTTTTCGAAAATATCACAAATCTCATCAATCGTTTGTGTGAGTAAATGATGATGCCCAACTTGTGCCGTAACACCAGGAATAGTAACATCAATATCTTTAAGTGATGCTTTTTTTGTTATACTTTTAAGTGCTTCATTCTGCGTATCGATAAGTTTAGTTAATGTGTTCTTTAAAAGATTAACATTCTTACCTAGTGTTGGCTTATCTTCTTTAGATGCTTGAGCTAGACCCGCATACATATCCGCCATAAGGCCTTTTCGCCCTAAATATTTAACACGTAAAACTTCAAGATCTTTATGGTTCTGGACACTTGAAATATCAGTTTCTGCTTCTTCTTTAATTTTATCAAAATCAAAATTCATAATATCTACTTATTTTTTATTTCGTTAATTTTTATATTTAAATGTTGCGCCATTATAGCACCATCCATTTATCCCTTAAAGCAAATTGTATCTCAACCCGTCTTTTATTATTTTCTCCATGTTGATGGGATAAATAGAATTAAAAAAGAATATAGTTCCAATCGCCCTGCCAACATCAAAAATATCAATAACCACTTCCCTGGAGGCGATACCCATCCAAAATTTTTCGTCGCACCAACTTGATCAAGCCCTGGTCCAATATTCCCCAACGCTGATATTGTCGCACTAATGGCTGTTTCCAAACTACATCCTTCAAATGCCAAAAACAATATCGATCCGATAAAAAATAGAAATATAAAAATTGAGAAATATGTTAACACACCTGTCGTTGTTTTCTCATTTATCATTCGATCATTTATCCGCACAGGCATAATAGCGTTTGGCAACACTGCTTGAAATATAGATCTAAAAGAAATCTTAACCGCTAAAAACATACGCACAATTTTCATACCGCCGGCTGTTGATCCACCACAACCACCAACAAACATCATAAGAAGCAAAAGAAACCGTAAAGTATTTGGCCATGTGTCAAAATCAACCGTTGAGTATCCTGTTGTTGTTAAAATAGCAACAACTTGAAAAACACTATCCCTTAAAGGTGCCAGCGTAATATCTGTCATATTTAAAATAACTGTAAACACACTTATCAATCCAAAAGTTGCGCATAAATAAACTATAAATTCTTCATTTTTAAAATAGACATTTAACTTTCCTCGAAATGCTTGAAAGTGCAGGGCAAAATTTACACCTGCTAAAAACATAAACCCAATGGTTACCCATTGTATAAATGGGCTAAAAGCTGCCATACTTGCATTCTTTGTAGAAAACCCACCCGTGGCCATCGTCGCAAATGTATGACACAGTGCATCAAAGATATCCATCCCGCCAAACATTAACAAGCCCACCGAAAGTAATGATAAAATAAAATAAACGCTCCACAGATGCTTAGCTGTTTCTTTAACCTTAGGATCAGCACGTTCAATATTCAAACCTGGTGCTTCTGCTTTATAAAGTTGAAAAGCACTAATACCAAGCGCCGGTAAAAGTGCTACATATAAAACTATAATACCCATACCGCCCAGCCAATGAGTCAAACTACGCCAAAATAAAATACCTCGAGGTAGAACTTCAACATCAGAAAATATCGTAGCGCCTGTTGTTGTAAATCCACTAACAATTTCAAAAAAAGCATTTGTAAAGTTTGGAACTACGCCACTTAAATATAGTGGCATGGCTCCAAGTAAAGACAAAAATATCCATGACAAACCAACTATCGCTAAACCATCTTTGGCGCTAACCTTTACCTTCTTATTTACTCGAAAAAAGAATAGTGCAATACTTGCTAGCACAAGGCCACCTAAAATAGTCTCAATAAATGCTATAACTTCTCTTGAGTGAACATCATCAGCAATCGCCCATCCAAGAGGCACTAACATGATTAAACAAACAATCATTATAATGCGAGATACTATATTAAATACAAATCGTTTATGCATAGTTAGGCTTACTTAATAAATAATTGTTGAACCTTCTTAATAACATTTGCCTGACAAAAAACAATAACCTTATCCCCTGGATTAATTTGAGTATCTCCATTTGCAAGTTGTGCGTTATTATCCGCACACACAGCTCCAATAATTGATCCCTTTGGAAACTTAAGATTTTTAATCACATCTTTTGTAATTGCTGATCCTTCTGACGCTGAAATCTCAATAGCCTCTGCATCACCCTCTGTTAATTTTACAATAGATTGAATATTTAAATTACCGCGCACAAGTTTTAAAATATGTTCCGCCGCTAAATGATGAGGATTAATAATCGCATCAATTGTAAGTGTTGTTGCAACTGTAATATAGTCTGGCTGTTGTGTGGTAATAATCGTTTGTTTAGCCCCCATTTTTTTAGCAAGCACTGAACTAATAAGATTAGCATGATCATTCTTTGATGTAGCAATGAAAACATCTGTAGCATCAATACCACATTCAGTTAATATATCAGCATCAGCTGATCCATGAATTACTGTAGTGTTCCCAAACCGAGCTGCAATAACCTTTGCTTTTTCTTCATCCTCTTCAAGAATTACAATATTCTTGACCTTATTCATCAACCCCAACGCAACATGTCTTCCCGTAAATGTCGCTCCATAAATAACAACTTTCTTAGGCATCTTAATATCAGGATCAACAAAAGTTAAAAACTCAGCCAATGAAAAATTTGGTAATAAAACATAGATATGGTCGCCCTGTTCTATAACAGCATCCCCACGTGGAACAATCACCTCATCCTTGCGTATAATCGAAACAATCAAAAAGGGCCATGGAAAATCATCATCACCTAAATCAGAAATCGTTGCACCACTTAATGGCGACTTTTCTTTAATATCAAATCCTCTTAGCATAATCTTACCATCAGCAAAATCTGCTACTTCACTAGCTCCTGGAGTCTGTACTGTTTTAACAATCGCCTCTGCAGCTACCAATTCAGGGTTAATTACTTCGTTAACCCCAAATTTATCATAGCCAGATTCAACAAGTGTCGCACGTAACGATGTACTACGGACACGTGCCAATCGTCTTTTCGCACCATAAAATTCAGCTAATGAACAAACAACTAAATTTACCTCATCCGAAGTCGTTACCGCCAATACTAAATCTGCTTTTTCAACATGCGCTTTCTTTAATATAGCTGGATCGCTACCAGACCCATATACCATCGTAACATCGAGCTTATCAGAATATTTATGAACCATTTCCTGATCACTCTCTATTAAATATACTTCATGGTCTTCGGAAGATAATGATTTAGACAAATTTCGTCCAATACGCCCTGCACCAACAATAATAATTAACATGTTTTGTCCTCTAAAAAGTAAGGGCCCTTAATTACTTAAGGGCCCTACAAGTATTTTAACTAACCGTTGCTATTACGCATTAACGGCTTCTTTTACAACAGCTTTTTTCCCAGATACTAATGCTTCTTTAGCTATTTTTACAATTTCTGTAAAAGCTTCTGGTGAAGAGATTGCTAAATCAGCCAAAACTTTACGATTAACTTCTACACTAGCAATAGCTAATCCATTCATAAATCGGCTGTAGTTTATACCATTCTCTTTACAAGCAGCGTTGATACGTACAATCCATAAACTTCTAAACTCACGTTTACGCACTTTACGATCACGATACTCATACGTCATACCTTTAATTACAGACTTAATAGCTTGACGAAAGTTCGTTGAACGACGACCAAATTGACCGCTAGCTTTCTTAAGAACTTTTTTACGTCTAGTTTTAGCTGCTATTGTTCCTTTAATTCTAACCATAAGGCAATAGCCTCCTAATTTTTGTTACATCCGCAGCAGATACGTATGATCCTTTGCGCAATTTTCTTTTTGTCTTGCGTGACATCTTCCCAAGAATATGACCACGACTCGCGCTACGCTTTTTAATTTTACCACTTTTAGTAATTTTAAATCGCTTAGCCGCTGACTTATTTGTTTTAAGCTTAGGCATTTCTAACTCCCTTTTGCTATACTTTTCTATAATTCAATAATTCAAATCAACCAAATCTCAAGACCCCTACAATCCTAAAATGAGGTACTGCGTTTACTTTTGTTCCTGTTTTTTGGGCTCAGACTTCTTCTTACTAGAAGGCGTCTTATCTGAAAGCGGATTAAACAATATATACATTGTCCGTCCTTCAAATGATGGGGCTTTATCAGGAACACCTACCCCATCTAAATCTACAATCATTTTTTCAAGAACTTTACGTCCAAGATCTTTATGCATCATCTCACGCCCACGGAACATAAGATTAATTTTAACCTTATCTCTTTTATTTAAAAATACTTCCGCTTGCCTTAGCTTAATCTGATAATCACCATCACCAATACGTGGTTTAATACGAATTTGCTTAAGCTGTGACACATGTTGTTTCTTTTTAATACGCCGTTCTTTTTTCTCTTGGTCGTACTTAAATTTACTATAGTCCATAATGCGACATACAGGTGGTTTTGCTGTAGCTGCAATTTCAACTAAGTCTAAGCTTTGGTCTTTAGCTAATGCTAAAGCTTCCTCTAAAGAAATAACTCCTAGCTGCTCTGCATCCGCTCCAATAACTCTCAGTTCCGACGCTCTAATTCTTTCATTAATTCTTGTAAACTTTTGAATAATAAACCTCCTAATTATGATTTATCAATAATTTCTTTTATAATCTTATTTTTAAATTCTTCAATATCCATTGCGCCTAAATCTTCTTGCCCATAAGGACGCGGTGCTACTTTATTGCTTGCCTCTTCTTGATCGCCTACCACAAGCGCATATGGGATTTTTTTGATAGTTGCTTCACGAATACGCTTACCTAAACTCTCATTTCTATCATCAATTGTAACTTTAATACCCGCTTCTTTTAATTCTTCTTTTACCTTAGCTGCATACGCCGCATGTTTATCCGCAATAGGGATAATACTTACTTGTGTCGGCGCAAGCCACACAGGAAAAGCACCACCATAATGCTCAATAAGCGTACCAAAAAATCTTTCAACACTACCAAGTATAGCGCGATGCAACATAATTGGTTGCTTCTGCTGACCATCATCGCCTACATATGAAATCCCAAACCTCTTAGGTAATGAAAAATCACATTGTATAGTTGCACATTGCCATTCCCGTTTTAAAGCATCCCGTAATTTAATATCTATCTTAGGGCCATAAAAAGCGCCATCACCTTCATTGATTACATACTTTAATTTTTTTTCTTTTAAAGCATCTTCAAGTGCATTCGTTGCTGTTTCCCAATCCGCATCTTCACCGATATATTTTTTAGGCTTTGTACTTAGCTCAATGCCGATATCAGTAAATCCAAAATCATTCATAACATCAAAAACGTAATCGATAATACTTAATACTTCATCTTTAATCTGATCTTCACGGCAAAAAATATGTCCA
>JBLINE010000064.1:0-5820 GCA_047638895.1 Lysobacterales bacterium | reverse complement strand
CGATCTATGAGTCCAGGTGGGTGTGCTGATCAAAATTTAGCACTAAGAGTGGAGGCTCAGCTTAAGAAAGTTGTTTCTAGAGGGCAATACGTTGTTATGAGTGGCAGTTTATTACCTTCTCTTGGTGCGGATTATTATGGACACCTAATTGGTATTGTTCGTTTAAAAGGAGGCATTCCCATCTTAGACACAAGTGGTAAGGCACTTCTTGCGGGACTTAGGAATAAGCCCTTTTTAATCAAACCTAATCAAGAGGAAGCTCAGCATTGTTTGGAGGGGAAACTTAATTCAAATTTTTCTTTAATCAAAGCAGTGCAATGGTTTAAGGAAAAGGGGGCTGAAAATAGTATCATTTCTTTGGGTAAAGGTGGGGCTGTTGGCATGTTTGATGAGGTTATTCATACGTGTCAGCTAGATAATATGGGTGATAATTTTGGATCTACAGTAGGTTGTGGAGATGTTTTATTAGGGTGTTTTTTGGCACAATGTCGTGCAGGAATTTCTAGGGGAGTGGCTTTAAGATTGAGTGTTGCTGCAGCAACTGCTAGTATGTCTTTTTTGAAACCTGGATTTTTTACGAGAACACAAATGATTCGTCATATAGCCTCGACGGGGCATAAAATAATGGTTGCAAAGTGAAGGTATATTCATTAAGTTAGTATCTTTAAAAGGTGCGAAAATGACTAAAATTAATAGACTTTAAGGAAGGATTACAATGACCGTAGTTGACTTATCTATTAGTAAGAAAAAAGAAGATGCGAATCACACAGATATGTTGGGTGACCGTATGCGAGAAGATATTTTAGAGTATGCGAAAGATTTTAAAACGTCATGGGTTTCATTAGGGCGTCATTTATATGCCATTCACCAAGATAAAATGTTTCATGCATGGGGCTTTGAGAAGTTTGAAAATTATGTGGAAGATGAATTAGGTTTAAAGAAGTCATTGTGTTTAAAGTTACTTAAAGCATATTTATTTATTGAAACAGATGAGCCGCAATATTTAGAAAAAGGTTTTACGGCTCATAATGATACACTCAACGTACCAAATTATGATGCGATTGATGTGTTACGTACGGCTAAGTCAAAAAAAGAATTAATTGCGGATGATTATGATCATTTACGAAAATTCGTTTTTGATAAAGGTAAAGATGCGGGTGAAGTACGTAAAGAACTTGGCGTTATGATGAAAGAGCGTAAGCACGTTGACCCAGAAGAAGAGCGTGATAATCGTAATGAAAAAGCAATTAAGAAAATGATTTCTGCACTTGGAACATTCTCCAAAGACATGGACGCTTTAAAGCTCATTCGTGCCGACTTGGTTGAAGAAGCTAAAGGTCTGATGTCAAAATTATCTCAAGAAGTGGAATAAGTCCATTTAAATGTAACGACGATAACTAACTAATATTAAAAATAAACGATTCAATTCTTGTAATGTATTTTATTCAGATTTATAACTATAGTAGACAGTATGATAACCTTATAACAAGGAGGAAAGTATGACAGACCCGAATCAACTTCCTTATCTTATTAATCTCCTTGATGATGATGCCGCTGAGGTAAGGCAATCAATCTCAAAAGCGTTACAATCGTATGGTCCTGCTTTACAAGATGAGATTCAAAGTCTTAATTTAACAATTACACCTAACCAAAAACGGTTACTTAAAGACATATTTTTTGCACACAAAGTGCGTAGGTTAAAAGAAGTTTGGTCTGGATGGTTTTCACTTGCGAATGATTATGAAAAGCTAGAAACTGCTTTAAGTATGATCTCAAATTTTATGGGAGATGCCGAAAGCGGGGTTAGTTTAAGTTGTTCACTTGATGATTTAGGGGCTATGTATAGACAGCGCTATAAAGAAAGTGACCCATTAACTTTAGCTAAATATTTATTTAATGAGTATCATTTGCATGGTGATGAAAATGATTATTATAACCCTCAAAATTGTAATTTAGCTCGTGTTATTAAGGGTAAAAAAGGTATACCAATTACGTTAACTGCCGTCTATATACTTGTAGGGCATCGTTTAGGGCTTGAAATTGATGGATGTCATTTCCCTGGACATTTCCTTGCTCGTATTAAAACAGATGAGGGGTTGACTTTTATTGATTGCTTTAGTTCTGGGCAATTGATTCAAGAAGAAGACATTATTCGGATAGAAGATAAGCATTTAAAAGACATTCGTGTAATTTTAAATGAAAAGGTGGGTGTAGAAGTTATAGTAAGGCGTGTATTGGCTAGTCTTATTCGTGCGTATCAATTACAAGAAGATGAAGCCGGTGCTAAAGAGTTTGTTGAATTATTCAAAGAATTAGATTTACGTGTTATTGATAGCAAGATTGCAGAGTTAACACCCGATGATATTATTATGAGTGGTGTTACACTTTTAAAGGCTGGTGATGTTGTGAATCATAAGAAGTATGGATACCGAGGAGTAATTGTTGATTCTGATAGAGAATGTCAGTCATCAGATGATTGGTATTATGGGAATCAGACACAACCTGAACGAAGTCAAACATGGTATCATGTCTTAGTTGATGGGACAGATCAAGTAACATATGTGGCACAATCAAACTTAAGAGAAGACAAAGAAATTAAAGAAGCATCAAAGATTGAGCATCCACTGGTGAATTATTTTTTCACAGAAGCTTTGGATGGTAAGTATCTGCGTAACAATAATCCTTGGCCAGATACGGACTTCTAATATCAGGGGTGTTGCTAATTATTTAATTTAGCAACACCCCTTTTAAAATTCCCTAAAAATTTATTGACAATCCACATATATGTGTGGTATCATTTTTTTATGATGATGCATAAATTAAAAACATTAACAGAGAAGCAAAAAGCGGTTCTTAAGTTTATCTATCGCTCCATCCGTGAGCAACAATTACCTCCAACCATTCGTGAAATAGCAGCTGAATTTGGATTTTCATCCACTGGAACTGTACGTGATTATTTAAAAGCCTTAGTAAATAAGGGTTTTATTCGTGTTTCTTCACATAAATCACGTGCCATTGAGCTTATCCATAGTGCTTTATTTTCTGTACCTATTGTGGGAAAAGTTCAAGCTGGTTTGCCTTCTTTGGCTGTGGAAGAAATTGAAGGTTATCTAGATTTAGATAGTCTTGTTTTTTCCGATGATGACACGTTTGCACTACGTGTATGTGGGGAGAGTATGATTGAAGCGGGAATTATGCCTGATGATATGGTACTTGTGCGTAAGCAAAGTGCTGCACAGCATGGGGATACGGTAGTTGCTTTAATAGGGGATGAAGCGACGGTTAAGTATTTACGACGTCGTGATGGGGATTATTATCTTGATCCTGCCAATCCACTTTTTGAACCACGTTTTGTTGATGGCGAAGTGTCTATACTAGGCAAAGTAATTAGTGTTATTCGCCGTTTCTAAGAACTTTATATAAATATTATAATTATACTAATGGGTGATTACAAAGATTCCTCTTTATAATCACCCATTCGTATGATTTCTTCGAAATCTTCTCTATTCATATTGATTTTCTTATCCATTTGCCGTAGAATAACTTCACTAGCGGTTATTATTAATAATTTATATGTTGTGTATTGTTTAGTGGTACACATTTTTATTTTAATAAATATTTTAAGAGTTGTTTTTATATTAGTAACAAGGAGGAATTGTGAAAAATGCATGGTTATTATGGATTTTTATTATTGGTGTTATCGTAACGATATTTGTGAGTTTTAATTATGAAGGTGGGCGTAATTTAGCGCCTTTAAGTGAAATTTTCCCTGATGAAGATAAAAAACAAAATGTTGAGTACGAATTCGTTGATTCTGATATGAACAATGTAAAAACAGTAGAGAAGCATTATGATACGACAGCGCATGATGAAAAAATGATACATTCTAAAGATGTTTCTAAAAAAGATATTTCACCTACTATTAATAAGAAAAAATTAACATTTAAGAATGGTTCTACATCAAGTTCAACAGTTGGTGAGTTTAAAACAAATGTAACGAAAATAAAGATACCAGAAAGACTTAAAAAGGAGCAGGCGTCGGCTAACACTACTGTGAAAGAAGTGGTTAAAACTAGAGCTAAAGCAGCGTATACAATTCAAGTCGCTTCATTTAAGAAACAGGAACGTGCTAATCAAAAGTTAGAAGTATTGTTGAAAGGTGGCTATGAGGCATATGTTAAAATACGTGATTTAAAAGATAAAGGCATATGGTATCGTGTGTGCGTTGGCAACTTTGTTACAAAAAAAGAAGTGACGGAATATCACTTAAAGTTTAAAAAGAAGCATAAAGACAGTTTTATTGTTTCTCTTAAATAGGTAAATCCTTATCTACATGATAAAAAAAGAACATTTTCTACCTTGTCTCTGTTGGTTTCTTCTATCAGTGATTATTTATTCTCAAGGATTATCGATTCACGGTGTTGAATATCGTGATGATGAGATATTCTATTTCAATAGCACTCAAGAAATGGTTCAAAAAAGTGATTATTTATCGCCTGCGTATTTCGGAGAAGATCGTTTCCAGAAGCCAATATTATATTATTGGTTTATTATTATAAGTTATAAAATATTTGGTCTCAATTGGTTTGCAGCACGTTTTCCTTCAGTGGTATGCGCGGGCATTAGTGTGTGTTTGATTTGGCTCATGTCTCGACGCTTGTTTGATAATAAACATTTAGCTCATTTAAGTGCGCTTATTCTTATGACGGCACCATTGTTTTTTAGGCATGCCAAGAATGCCGTACCTGATATGGCACTAACTATGGGTATAATCCTAACTTGTTATTTGATGCTGTGCTTTAAGGATGGTATTGATCAAGGGGCCAATAAGGCTACGATGGCACGTATGAGTCATGCAATTTTTGTATCCTGTGCATTTGGATTTATGATAAAAGGAATTGCAGCATTTGCAGTGCCTTTTGGAATGTGGACTCTGTATAGCTTAGCTGTTAAAAAGTGTGCTTATTTAAAACAATTGCATTGGCGTAAAGGTGTAGGGTTGTTCTTGCTTATTTGTATGCCTTGGTTTTTGTATATGACATTGCGTCATGGCACATCTTATCTTGACTATATGATTGGGTTTGAAACACAAACGCGTATTTTAGGAGCGGAGCAGACTGGCGGTTTTTTAATGGCGCGATTAACACAGTTTGGTCGTAATGCCCTGTTTTATTTAGGTGTGTTGTTTAAGTACTTTGCGCCTTGGAGTCTTTTTGTACTATTAGGCGTTCCGTTGGGCGTAGGGCGTATTCTTAAGAATCATAAAGACCGTGACACGTTGATGTTTTTATTTATTTGGATGGGTGTTGTTTTTACATTATTTTCTTTTATGGATTTTAAAATAAGTCATTATATGCTTTCTTTGGCGGCGCCGTTTGTTATTTTACTTAGTTATGTGTTAAATGATGCTTTAAGCTTACGCACTCGAGTGGGTCAAGTGGTACGATTCTTAAAACAGTATTATATCATCAGTATGCTTTTGATTTGTGCCTTTGCCTATTGTTTGTTAACGGTTTTATTACTACAATGGAATCCTTGGTTTATAGTGCTTATTGTTATAGCTGTAGTGTATGGTGTGTTTTTAATAATGACAGAAAAAAGCATTCCATTGCCTGCTTATATTTTAGCTGGGGTTATTTTATTTATTCAGCTGCAATCACCATTATTGGCTAAAGCGTCATTAACGCCACATACAAGTTTACAGAAGTTTGCCAAAGTTGTACATGCGTATAAGGATACTAATTTTGCGGTTGGTGTGGGGAGTCATGATTTACATGAAAAAGAATTTCAGGTGTATTTTAATCAACCTGTTGAAAAATT
>JBLINE010000063.1:0-5840 GCA_047638895.1 Lysobacterales bacterium | reverse complement strand
CACATCTCCGCCACCCATCGTTTCTTTTTTAAAAAATACATCCCCTAAAACACCCATCATATAAATGGAACCGCCTCCAGCTAAAACACCCACAAGCGACCATCCTACAGATTTAAACTGTCCAAGCCACCATTGTGATGCCTCAGGAATAATGCCATGCATTTCAGGAATAAATAAACTAAACAAAATTCCAAAACACATCCCCCCTACACTAATCTCATCTGGAATAATACGATGCTCAAAATCAACTAAAACAGCGACTATAAAACATGACATCATAAATAAATATGGCACCAATAAAAGTGATAATCCGTAATATTTATAAAATACGAAATAAATCAAACCCGTCACAAACTCAACACAAAAATAGCGCATAGAAAACTTGGCTGAACAATGGCGACATTTTCCGGAAAGAATAAAATAACTAAATAAAGGAATATTGTCATACCATGCCACTAATTTTTTACAGCTTGGGCAATGTGAACGTGGCTTGATAACGGATTCTTCTTTAGGCATACGTACAATACACACATTAAGAAAGCTACCAATAATAGTTCCGAATAAAAAAATAAAAATGGAGATGCATAATTCTTCTGTCATATGTTACAAGAATACTGGAAAAAAGTAGTGTTGACAATAATTGTTTGTAGAATTTTTAAAAGTAAGAAATACTCAGAAATGTATTAATTTAAGCCGCGTCTTCTAAAGCTTCACGCATATCCATCTTAATCTTCTCAGTAATGTCCACATCTTCCGCCCAATGTTGTAAAGCAAGTACACCTTGATAAAACAACATACCAAGCCCATTTGAAACACGTGCTCCACGAGCTTCCGCCATTTGAAGTAAAGTTGTTTTAGCTGGATTATAAATTAAATCATACACCAGCATATTACTATGTAACAACTCTTCTTCAACAAGTACAGGATCATCTTCACGCAATCCAAGTGATGTTGTATTAATCAACAAATCCGCTAACTCAATATTAAGATCATCAATAGACATTGCAGTTTCAACAATACTAATATCAATATATTCACTAATCTCACTCAACATCGTGTCTAATCGTGATGATGTACGATTATAAATCGTAATAGATTTTGGTCTTTCTGGAATCAGACAAAGTGTTGTTAAAATAGCACGCGCTGAACCACCAGCTCCCATAATAGCCACACGTTTATCAGAAAAATCAAACCCAAGCTCTGTTAAGTGTGTTAAAAATCCTGGTGCATCAGTATTATAACCTACAAGTTTTCGGTCACGACTAATTACAATAGTATTAACAGCTTTTAACTTCTCAACCAATGGCGTTAACGTATCCATATACTTCAGTACCTTTTCTTTATAAGGTACTGTCACATTTAAACCAAATATTGGAGAATCAGGAGATTTAAGTTTTTTAAAGAAATCATCCAATTCATCTTCTTGAAGTGGAAAGGCTTTGTATTCGGCATCTACACCCAATGCCTTAAACGCTGTGTTATGCATAACAGGTGAAAGTGTATGCTTTAAAGGGTTTCCAATAATACCATAAATTGTTTTATTACTATTCATCTTAACCCTTCGATAATACTTTATTTACTGCATTAATATATGCTTTAGCTGAAGCTTCAACAATATCAGTGCTTGTCCCATGAGATACAACACTCTTACCTTCAACTTTCACTGTAGCTGTGACCTCACCCAAGGCATCCTTGCCTTCTGTCACAGATTGTAATGAATAATCAACCAACTCTGCTGTAACCTTAGTAATAGCATCAATGGCTTTATAACAAGCATTGACAGGACCATCACCTGTTCCCTTTTCTGTATATACCTTGCCTTCTTTTTTTAATGACACTTCTACTTCTGGCTTTATCTTTGTTCCTGTAACCACTTTAATTTCTTCTAAAGTCCAAATATTCTCAAACGTCGTAACTTCATCATCAACGATAGCTAATAAGTCATCATCATATATTTCTTTTTTCTTATCAGCGACACTCTTAAAACGTTTAAATGCTTTATTGATTTGTTCATCGTTAAGTTCAACACCTAATTGTAATAAACGATCCTTAAAAGCATGACGTCCCGAATGCTTTCCTAATACCATTACTTCTGAGTCAAATCCAACATCTTCACCTGACATAATTTCATAAGTAGATTTATTTTTTAACACACCATCTTGATGAATGCCTGATTCGTGACGAAAAGCATTAGCACCAACAATAGCTTTGTTTGGTGGTACATTAAACCCAGTATATTTACTTACCAACCGTGAAACTCGATAAAATTCTTTAGTATTTATATCAGTTGATAACTTATAAAAGTCTTCACGCGTCTTAACAGCCATTACAATCTCTTCCATCGAAGCATTTCCTGCACGTTCACCAATACCATTAATCGTACACTCAACTTGACGCGCACCGTTATTAACACCATCTAATGAATTAGCTACAGCAAAACCTAAATCATCATGGCAATGTGTTGAAATGATCGCTTTGTCGATATTTGGTACATTATTTTTAATATCCAAAATTAATTTCCCATATTCCGCTGGCATAGCATAACCTACAGTATCAGGAATATTGACAGTTGTAGCCCCTGCATTAATAGTTGCCTCTAAAATACGATATAAGAAGTCTTTATCACTACGTGACGCATCTTCAGGTGAAAACTCAATATTATCTATTTTATCACGCGCATATTTAACCGCATCTACTGCCATTTGTAAAATTTCATCTTGGCCTTTTTTAAACTTATGCTCTAAATGAATTTTAGAAGTCGCTAAAAAAACATGAATACGTTTATTTACAGCAGGTTTAAGTGCTTCAGCTGCCGCATCAATATCAGCCTTAATCGCACGTGCTAAACCACAAATACAGGCATTCTTAACGTTTTTAGCTACCGTGGATACTGAATCAAAGTCACCCTTTGAAATCACTGGAAACCCAGCTTCAATAATATCAACACCTAAACGCTCCAAGCTATACGCAACTTCTAACTTTTCTCGCTCAGTCATACTAGCACCTGGTGCTTGCTCGCCATCACGTAATGTTGTATCAAATATGTATATTTTATCGTTTTTAATCATCATTAAATCTCCAAAAAAGAGGTGAGCTGCAAAGAATCAATTCTTACAAACTCACCTCATATTTTGATTTTTAATTCTTTACACCTACGTTATTTCTTCATCCAACTCATGAAGCCCCGCAGTCGTTTACCTACTTTTTCGATTGGATGTTTTTTAGCATCTTTTCTAAACTGGTTGATTCCACGACGCTTTCCTTCTTTATTTTCTTTCATCCACTCACGAGCGAATTTTCCAGTCTGAATTTCTTTTAAAATTTTAGCCATTGTTTTTTTTGTACGTGCATCTATAACACGTGGTCCACGTGAATAATCACCGTATTCTGCTGTATCAGAAACACGTGCGCGCATACCATCAATACCTTCTTCAAAGATACAATCAACGATTAACTTTAATTCATGACAACATTCGAAATATGCCATTTCTGGAGCATATCCAGCTTCAACTAAAGTTTCAAAACCAGCTTTAATCAACTCTGATGTACCACCACATAATACGGCTTGCTCACCAAAAAGGTCAGTTTCAGTTTCTTCTTTAAATGTTGTTTTAAAAATACCAGCACGTCCACCACCGATACCTTTAGCATAAGCTAAAGCATCTTTTAATGCTTTTTTAGATGCATTTTGGTGAATAGCTACTAAACAAGGAACACCTTTACCTTCTTCAAATTGACGACGAACCAAAGCTCCTGGTCCTTTAGGTGCTATCATCCAGACGTCTACACCTTTTGGTGCTGTAATATATCCGAAATGCACATTAAACCCATGAGAAAAAGCAATGGCTTTTCCTTTAGTTAAATGTGGCTCAATTTCATTTTTATATAAATCTGCTTGCACATGATCTTGAGTTAAAATCATCAAAACGTCTGCAGTTTGCGCTGCTTCTGCCGCACTTACAGGCTTAAATCCGTCTTTTTTTGCGATATCATAATTAACACCACCTGGTCGCTGTGCAACAATTACATCCAGTCCACTATCTCTTAAAGACAATGCTTGTCCACGTCCTTGAATACCATACCCTACAATCGCGATTTTACGTCCTTTATAAACATTTAAATCTGCGTCTTTATCATAATAAATCTTTGCCATTTTGTTTCCCTTTCGTATTTATAATAAAATAAAATTTAATCTATCAGTATAATAAACGGAAATTATAGCACGAAATTATTTCTATGCAACTGATAGATACCTTTGGATTTAGGTCAGAACTTTGACCAAAGAATGGAATTCTTCTATATGTTTAAACTCTTTATGTGTAGCATCTTTAAGATCAATTATATTAATTTCATCTTGTAAAACGCCCACTGCCTTACCAAATTGCTCTTTTTCAATTAAATCAATAGCCGCCGCTCCTAAACGGGTGGCTAAAATACGATCTTGCCCAGAAGGTGTGCCACCACGTTGTACATGCCCTAATACAACATAACGAGATTCAAGGCCAGTCATAGTCTTGACCGTATTTGAAACATCAAGTGCATTTCCAGCACCTTCAGCCACTATGATCATCCAACTCACTTTACCTTGCTTATGCCCTGCTTTAATCGAGTCGCACATACCTTCATAATCAAACTCACGTTCTGGGATAATAACATTTTCAGCACCAGCGGCAACTGCTACCTCTAAAGCAATATAGCCCGATCTGTTACCCATTACTTCAATAACAAAAACACGCTCCATACTATGCGATGTATCACGTATCTTATCGATAGCATCAAGCGCAGTATTAACAGCTGTATAACACCCTATTGTCTCATCAGTACCATTAATATCATTATCAATTGTTCCTGGTAAACCAATAACAGGAAATCCACACTCCTCCCAAAGAGCAGTAGCCCCTTGATATGTGCCATCCCCACCAATAACAATTAAAGCATCAATACCGTGCTTACGTAATATCTCAACACCTTTTTTCTTTCCTTCAATCGATCTAAACTCTGAACAACGAGCTGTTTTAAGTATTGTTCCTCCACGACTAATAATGTTCGATACAGAACGATGATTTAAAGGAATTATGTCTTCATTTAAAACGCCTTTATACCCATGCATAATTCCAACCATTTCATAACCCTTGCTTATACCACATCGCACAGCGCTACGAATAGCAGCATTCATACCTGGACCATCACCACCTGATGTTAAAATAGCTACTTTCTTATTTTTTTTCTTAAGGAATGTCATAGAGTTTTAAAATCACCGCCGGATGAATCCGACGGTGAAATATTTAATTAGTAACGATAATGCGATGGCTTAAACGGCCCATTCGCAGGAAGATTTAAATACTTAGCTTGTGCATCTGTCAAAGTATCCAAATGAACATCTAATTGTCCTAGATGTAAACGTGCTACTTTTTCATCTAATTCTTTAGGTAAAAAATAAACTTTATTTTCATAGTTCTCACTATTCTTCCAAAGTTCAATCTGTGCCATAACTTGGTTAGTAAACGAATTACTCATAACAAATGATGGATGACCTGTAGCACACCCTAAATTAACCAAACGTCCTTCGGCAAGAATAATAATTTTCTTACCATTAGAATAAACATACTGATCAACTTGTGGTTTAATATTTATTTTCTTAATGTCTTTACTACCATTTAAATAAGCAACTTCAATCTCAAGATCAAAATGACCAATATTACATACAATCACACCATCTTTCATGCTATCTAAATGTGATCCAACAATAACGTCACGACATCCCGTCGTTGTTACAAAAATGTCGCCAATTTTAGCCGCATTTTCCATCTTCATAACTTGAAACCCTTCCATTGATGCTT
>JBLINE010000062.1:0-5896 GCA_047638895.1 Lysobacterales bacterium | reverse complement strand
TTGATGTTATTACGCCTTCAACAAGAACGTCAGAAAGAAAAGTTTTTACCATCTATACGTGAGTATTCAACAATATTTGGTGTGAACTCTGAAAGACTTAAGAGTGCAAAAAAAGATATTTTAATCATGCATCCTGGCCCAACTAATCGTGGTGTTGAGCTTTCTGCAAGTGTTGCAGATGGGAGTCATTCGGTTATTTTAAATCAGGTAACTAATGGTATTGCGATACGTATGGCGATATTATATTTAATATCAACTATACGTGATGGTAATGTACGTAAATAATTTTAATAGTTAAAAAAGGTAAAGATATGTCACTTATAATTAAAAATGCGCGCATTGTAAATGCAGATAAAGAAAATAAGAAAACTCAGGATATCCTTATTGAGAAAGGCAAGATTACAAAAATTGCTGATAGTATTGATGCAGGTAATGCGAAAGTGTTGGATGCTAAGGGGTTGGTTGTAACGCCAGGGTTAATTGATATACATGTGCATTTTCGTACACCTGGACAAGAGTATAAAGAAGATATAGAGACAGGTAGTCGATCGGCGGTAAAAGGTGGTTTTACAACTGTTATGTGTATGCCAAATACGCAACCAGTTATCGATAACGCAGCGATTGTTGAATCAATTATTAATGAATCAAATCGTATTGGTTTATGTAATGTGCTTCCGATTGCAGCCATTTCTCGTGGACAAAAAGATGAAGAGTTAGTTGATATGTTTGAGTTAAGAAAAGCAGGGTGTTTAGCTTTGTCTGATGATGGGAAGAGTGTTGTTAATTCACAGCTTATGCGTATGGCGCTTGAGTATGGTAAACAAGCAGGTATGGTTTTATTTCAGCATTGTGAGGATCCGTTAATTAGTGCAGGCGGTGCGATGAATGAAGGTGTTAATGCTACAAAGCTTGGCATTAAAGGTGATCCAGCAATTTCAGAATCAATTATTGTTGGACGTGATATTGAAATTGTGAATTACTTAGATGCGCATGTGCATTTTTGTCATATTAGTTCAAAGCGTTCGATAGAATTAATTCGTATGGCTAAAGCGCAAGGAATTAATGTAACAGCTGAAGCATGTCCACATCACTTTACATTAACGGATGATGCGGTTGCGTCATTTGATACAAACACTAAGATGAATCCTCCGTTACGTACACCAGAAGATGTGCAAGCGGTCAAGGATGGTCTCAAAGATGGAACAATCGATTGTATTGTTACAGATCATGCGCCTCATTCAAAAGAAGATAAAGAAGTTGATTTTCAAAGTGCGCCATTTGGTATTATTGGGCTTGAAACATCTGTGGCGTTAACGATTACAGAGTTAGTTGATAAAGGTGTGTTGAGCTTGTCTGAGATGGTTGATAAAATGTCAACAGCTCAAGCTAAGATTATGAGCCTAGATAGTAAGGGTGTTATTGCAGAAGGGTTTGATGCAGATATTACTATTATTGATGTTGATGAAAGATGGGTTCCATCAAAGGAAGATACGGCTTCAAAAGCTCGCAATACTCCATTTTACGGAACAACACTTAAAGGGCGCGTTAAAGCTACTGTGTATAATGGAAAGGTAGTTTTTGAAGATAAGTAATAAGTACCACACAAGTCAGCGCAACTACATGTAGGGTTATCCACAACATGTACACAACATGTGGATAACTCAATAGTAAGTGCCATTTCCCATAGTATTGTAAATATTAACATAAATAACATTCATTATCCCATTCATATCGC
This sequence comes from Lysobacterales bacterium, assembly GCA_047638895.1. Classification (GTDB taxonomy): domain Bacteria; phylum Omnitrophota; class Gorgyraeia; order Zapsychrales; family Zapsychraceae; genus JANQNA01. The sequence goes on along the minus strand of JBLINE010000062.1, from coordinate 4,161 downwards.
AATAAATATGTAAAAGTGTATCAATAAAAGATATCTATATGAGAAAACAACGTATTACAATATCAGTAATAGGTGGTCATGAGTCAAGTTATGAGGTCGATCAATTAGCCAATGATATCGGTATTTTCATCGCCAATATGGAGTGTGTTTTGGTTTGTGGAGGTTTATCTGGGACAATGGAGGCGTGTTCAAAGGGTGCTAAATCGGTTGGGGGTAGCACAATTGGTATTCTTCCAGGTATAGATAAGGCGGATGCTAATAAATATATTGATATTGCCTTACCAACATCTATCGGATTTTCACGTAATGTGATTGTTGCTTGTAGTGGAGATATTGTTGTAGCACTTCCTGGTAGTAATGGCACGCGGTGTGAAATATCATATGCGCTTGTCTATAAGCGTCCTGTTATTGATTTAGGTAATTGGGGTATAGAAGGCATGATTGATGTTAATGGGTTTGATGAGGCTAAAGTACGTTTGGAAGAATTAATTACAGATTTAAGGAAACAATAATTTATGCCAGAGCTTCCTGAAGTTGAAACAGTTGTGCGTGATTTACAGAAGATCCTACCAGGGCTTGCTATTGAAGATGTTTCGATTTATGATAATCGCATTATCCATACGATTAACGATAAGCAATTTATTAAGACATTAAAGGGTAAGGTTTTCAAGAGTGTTACGCGTCGCGCTAAAGGTATAATAATTACTTTTGAAACAGGCGATTATTTATTTATTCATTTAAAGATGACAGGTCAATTGATTTATGGCGAAGATCTAAGACTTAAGCAAAATTTAAAAGAGACGAAAGTTGTTTTGCAGCTTTCGGATAAGAAGTTTTTAAACTATAATGACCAAAGATTATTTGGATGGTTAATTTATACGAAAGACCTTTCTGAGATTGGGTATCTTAATAATGTTGGGCCTGAGCCATTTGATGATGTTGTAACAGGCGATTGGTTTAAAGAAAAAGTACGTAGTCGAAAAGTACCGATTAAAGTATTGTTACTTAATCAAGAATTTATAGCTGGTGTTGGAAATATTTATGCTTCTGAGATTTTATATAAAGCAAAGATTAATCCACGTAAACGTTCTTTTCGATTAACAAAAAAGGAATGTCTATCTTTACGTGATACAACAGTTGATATATTAAAAGAAGCAATCTTATGTCGAGGAACGTCGTTTCGTAACTATCGCGATTCAAGTGGGCGTGAAGGAACGTTTCTTAAGAGTATAAAGGTTTATAATAATGCGGGGAAAGAATGTGCAGAGTGTAAAGATACTATCCAACGTATCTTTCAATCTGGGCGTAGTACATTCTTTTGTAATACATGTCAGAAATAAGTAGTTTAATTAAATCAGTATCTTAGTGAGATCTTATAGATGAAAAAAAGAGTTTTTGTTGATGGTGCTTTGTTACAAGCTGGGTTGATTTTTACAGGTGTTTTGTATGCTTGTCGTGATATTTTCCCTCAAGGATTAATGTTAGATAATGTTTTAGATTTTATTGGAATGATTTGTATTTTAAAAGGAATTTTGATGCGTGGCTCTTCGCGTGCATTTAAGAAGCAATCTTCAATGCAAGGCGGTACTTTAGTTACGACGGGGCCATATGGCATTACACGTAATCCGATGTATTTTGGTACTTTCGTATGTGGTTTAGGGTTTGTTCTTATTGCGTGGCCATGGTGGATGGTACCTGTTTATATTGGGTTTTTCTACTTACGTTTTAACAACACTATGGTTAAAGAAGAAAAATTATTATCAGAACAATTTGGAGATGAATACAAGAAGTATTGTGCAAAAGTAGCTCGTTTTTTCCCAAGAGGACTGAAGAAATTAAAGAAGGTAAAAGCGTACGAAATATATAATTTAGATTTAGCTTTTCGTACTAAAGAAGCACGTGCGTTATGTTATTTACCGTTATTAGCTGTTGTTTTGGAAGTGTTACAACAATATTTTGTTTTTGGATTTATCGATTTAATCGAAGTGGCATTAATATTTCTAACAGCTTTTGTAACACTGTTTATGAGTATTGCATTAAGTTATCAAGAATAATTATATTTTATTAGTTGAGGGTATATGAGTAAAATTCAAGGTGTGTATAAAGTAGTATCAAATGATAATTTGTGTAAACGATTTAAACGATTAGTGTTTGATGCGCCAAATATTGTTAAGTCAGTTAAGCCAGGTCAGTTTGTACATATTCGTACAAGTGACGGGTTTGAGCCATTTTTCCGACGACCATTTAGTGTTTATCAGGCTAAAAAATATGTTGAAGTTTTTTATGAAATTGTTGGTCCTGGTACGCAATTAATGGGAGCTATGAAAAAAGGTGATGATATTGATGTGATCGGTGCTGTTGGAAGTACGTTTACAATACCAACTAAAAAAACTAAACAAGTAGTTATGGTAGCGGGCGGTATTGGTGTTGCACCATTTGCTATGTTTGCAGATGTTCTAAGAAAGAAGAATAAAGATGTCGAGATGATTCTTTTGTATGGAGGTCGTACTAAAGAACATGTGTATCCGATGAAAGAATTTAAAGCAAATGGTGTTAAGGTTCACGTAGCGACGGATGATGGTAGTGTTGGTGTTAAGGGGCGCGTGTCAAAGCTGTTTGATAAGATTGATTTTAATGAAGAGGCGACACGTATTTATACCTGTGGGCCGCATCCAATGATGCATGCGGTACAGACCTTAGCTAAAGAACATAATCTTAAAGGTGAAGCTGCTTGTGAAGAGGTGATGGCTTGTGCTTTGGGTGCTTGTTTAGGGTGCGCTATTGAAACGACAGAGGGGTATAAGACAGTGTGTTATGATGGCCCAGTTTTTGATTTACAGACGATAGTTTTTTAATAGGGGGAGCGCAATATGACAATTTTACTTTATCTTTTAGTTGGGTTGTTTGCAGGTACTTGTGGAGGCGCTTTAGGCTTGGGTGGGGGTACGATTATGGTGCCAGCACTTATATTTTTGTTTGGTCTTACACAACATCAAGCGCAAGGAACATCACTGGCCGTTATGTTGCCACCTGTTTTTATATTAGCCGTTATGCGTTATTATCAAGCAGGTAATGTTAAGGTGCAAATGGCGCTTATTATTTCTGTAGGGTTTGTTGTTGGGGCATTGATTGGTGCGCATTATGTGCAAAATATTCCAGCCGCACAACTTAAAAAGATATTCGGAATATTCTTAGTACTAGTCGGTATTAAGATGGCATTTTTTAAATAGCATAGGGAAGTTTTATGAACTTATCAGTTAAGATTGGCACAACAACTTTTAATAATCCTGTCACAGTCGCATCAGGTACATTTGGATTAGCTGAGAAGTATTTAAATGTAGGTAATTTAAAAAGATTTGGTGCTATCACACCAAAGACAGTTACTTTTAAAGAACAACAAGGCAATGCCCCTTTACGTATTATTGAAACACCATCAGGTATGGTTAATGCCATTGGCATTGAGAATCCGGGTATTGATAGGTATATCATAAATAAATTACCCCCATTACAAAAGGTAGGTGTGCCATTAATTATTAGCATACTTGGGCGTTCTCCTGCAGAATTCGCAGCTATGGCGGCTAAGTTGGATGGTCAAAGCCAAGTAAAAGCTATCGAACTTAATTTATCTTGTCCGAACTTACAAAAGAAATCTTTGGTAGCTCAAGATCCAAAAGAAACGGCAAAGGTTGTGAGTGCTGTTAAGCGTGCTACTAATTTACCAGTACTTGCAAAGTTAGCACCGAACGTTACAGATATTACACAGATTGCAAAAGCAGCTGAGGATGCTGGTGCTGATGGTATTAGTATGATTAATACATTTTCAGCGATGGTAATTGATACAAAAACACGTAGATCTAAAATTGGCAACTTTACTGGTGGTTTAAGTGGACCTGCCATTCGCCCAATTGCAGTGAATATGGTTTATCAAACAGCACAAGCCGTTAAGATTCCAATTGTGGCTATGGGCGGCATAGCAACCGCAGATGATGCACTTCAATTTTTAATTGCTGGTGCTACAATGGTGGCTGTCGGTACTTACAATTTTATTGATCCATCAGCACCTGTTAAAGTGGTTGATGGTATTCGTGATTATATGAAGCAACACAAAATAGATAATATTAAGCATTTAATTGGTAGTATTGAAAAATAAGGAAGATTAAG
>JBLINE010000061.1:0-5901 GCA_047638895.1 Lysobacterales bacterium | reverse complement strand
TATTGGTAAAGTAAGAGAAGAAACACAGAAAGGTTTTTTAGAACTGGAAGCTGAGCATAAACAACTGCTAATAGAAAAAACTAAACTTGAAAACAGTTTCTTGAAATTAACAGATAAAAATAATTATTTATCAGAGAAAGAGCGTATTATTCAATACGAATTAATAAAAAGCCGTGCACATTCTTTAGGTCTTGAACGGGTGTGTGAGGATTTGACTGCACAAATGGACCGTTTAAATTTGTAAGAAGGCGTTTCTTTTATGGGTGAAAAACAAGAAAGTTCTAAAATTGATTTGCTTTATGCGTCTGATTTTATGACTGAAAATGTTGTGACTGTGAAGCAGACAGATACAATTGATGAAGTGGCACATACGATGCTTCGTTAAAGAATTAGTGGGTATCCAGTTTACGATGATGATAAAAAGATTGTAGGTATTGTAACAATGACCGATTTGTATAAATTGCTTGATAAGATGGTGCTTGATAGTCGTTCCATGCCAGAAAGATCGACTATAGGAAATCTACCGCATCATATCACTTCTGCGAAACAAAGACCTGTAAGTGAAATTATGATTAAGGACATTAAAACAATTCTTCCGGAAACATGTTTAAAGGATATTATTGATGATGTTGTTGATCATAAGATCCATACATTTCCGGTAATTAAAGACGGTGTTCTTTTAGGAATTATTGGGCGTCATGATGTACTTAATGCTGTTTTTAGGTATGGATAAGCAGGGTGTTTTCTATAATTTAATTTTGAAAGCTGAAAGTATTGCTTTCATTTGATATCTAATTTGTTATAATGAGCTTCTTATGAGAAAATATTTAAACTTCTTAATAATTATTTCTGCTTCTTTTTTTCTTATCTCATGTGCACCTATTATTGAGTCGGTTAAAGTAGTGCTTGGAACGTCAACTAAGGCGCTAGAGGATGCACGTATTACAGCTATAGCTAAAACGTATAAATGTGGGATAGATGATTGTTATGATGCTGTTGTAGCAATGGCACGTGTGGACGGTTTAGGGCGAGTCATTAATAAAGAAGGGTATTTCAATATTTTTCAACAAGACCCAATTGATGGGATTATCGTTGTAATGGGTGTTGAAGGAAGTGTTGATACTACAGAGGTGGGTATATTTTTTACAATATTAGATAATCGAGATATACATATTGAAGTAACATCATTAAGTTCTAGTGCTAAAAGAAAAGTAGCTCAATATATTTTTACAGAGTTAAACACGCGCTTCAACGAAGTGTGATGATTTAAGAGCAAGAAACAAACCTAGAGATACACATATTATATGCACGTTAGGTCCAGCAAGTTCGACTGAAAAAGTTTTCGCAAAGATGGCTGAGCGTGGTGCAAATGTCGTTCGTATGAATTTTTCACATGGCGAGCATAAGGCGCATCAAGAGCGTATTGATCTTGTGCGTCATGTTAATAAAAAATATGGTTATGATGTTAAAATTTTAGGAGATTTAGCAGGATATCGAATCCGTTTAAGTAAGATGAAGAAAAATATTCTTATTTCAAAAGGGGATGTTTTTACTATATGTCGTGAGAAAGATTTACCTAAAGTACCTGCGAAGAATCAATTAACGTGGGATTATGATGAGCCTTCACGTGTTATACCTGAAAATGCAGATATTCTTATTGATGATGGATGTTTGGTTCTTAAGGGTGTGGGGTATTCAGGAAAAAGCCTTAAGATGAAGGTTGTGACAGGTGGGGTTTTAAAGTCACGTAAAGGTGTTAATATTCCTCAGTTAAAGTTAGTATCAAATATTATGACGAAGCAGGATAAAATTGATCTTGATTTTTGTATGAAGAATGAACTTGATTTCATTGCACAATCTTTCGTACGTAATAAGAAAGATATTCAACGTGTTATGGATATTGTTAAGCCAAAGTTGCCACGTACGCGTGTTATTGCAAAGATTGAAAGTGAAGAGGGTGTGCGTAATGTTGATGCTATTTTAGAGTCGTGTGATGGGGCTATGGTTGCTCGTGGAGACTTGGGTGTAACAATGCCGCTGTATAAAATACCAATTATTCAAAAACATCTTATTCGTCGTTGTATGCGGAAAAAGAAAATTGCTATTACAGCAACGCAGATGCTTGAAACAATGATTACAGAAGGGCGTCCAACGCGTGCAGAGGTTTCTGATATTGCCAATGCTATTCTTGATGGGACAAATTATATTATGTTATCAGGTGAGACAGCCATCGGTAAGTATCCATCACGATGTGTTCAAACAATGACTCAAATTATAAGGTATACTGAAAAGTACCTTGAATTCAAAATGTAACTTAAGATTATTATTTTTAGGTTTTATACATGATAGATTAAGTAAGATATTAAAAAAGCTCATCAATGATGGGCTTTTTTAATTTGGTAGTTATATTAAAGATAGTTACTACGGAGTAGTTATGAAAAAACAAACTAAAGTATTATTATCAGCTGGAACAACTCTTTTAATGTTATGGCTATTGTTTAGTGGGTATGTAACATTTATACCAGTGCAATGGGGTGTTCCTATTGTACTTGTTATGCAATTTATTATTTTAAATCAAATTTATAAAGAAGATAGATAGAACGTTATGACAATAGCAATTATTGGTGCTGGTGCCATTGGTTCGGTGTTGGCGGCTTATTTAACAAAAGCTAATATTGATGTGATTCTTGTTGGACGTAAGGATCATGTGGATGTGATTAACAAGAATGGACTTAAAGTTTGTGGCTTAGGTGAAGGAGAAGTTTTTTCAGTTAAAGCAGTTACCCAACTTAAAGAAGTGTGTGAACTTGCTATTTTCACGACTAAAGCACAAGACATTGAGTCAGTATATCAGGATAATCATGAGTTTTTAGAGGAATGCGATGTATTGTCTGTACAAAATGGAGTACAGGCAGATAGTATGTTAGGATTTCATTTCGAACGTGATAAGCAATATAGTAGTATTATAACATTTGGTGCGACATATTGTGAGCCAGGTGTGGTTTCATACGATTACACGGGAGATTGGATTGTAGGTAAGCCGGCGGGGATGTTGAATCAGCAGACACATAAAATTACAGAAGTACTTAGTTCTGCGTTTAACGTTGTTGCAAAGTCAGATATTTTACATATGAAATGGTTTAAATTATTTTTAGATTTTGATTATGTTATTCCAGCATTGATTAATAAATCCTTACAAGAAACATATTCTGATTTAGATCTTTGTCGATTAAGTATTGCCATATTGAAAGAAGGCTTTGAGGTTGTTGAAAAGGCAGGTCTCACTTTAGAGTCTTTACCTAACTTCCCGAAAGAACGCATTTCAGAGTTGCTTGATATTCCGATTGATAAAGCAGTAATGAGTGTTAAAAATAATTTAACCACTCTGAGTAAAGTATCTTTATATGGTGAAGTATTAAAAAGTCTTAGAAGGTGTAAGAAAAGTGAAATTGAGTTTATTAATGGTGAAGTTGTATTTTTAGCAAAACAAATGCGATTTAATGCACCATTAAATGAAAAAATCTTAGATATGGTTAATTATGTTGAGAGTTCTAATAATTTTTATACGATAGAGCTGGTTAAAAAAGAGTTTGATTTAGTGGTGGTCTAATTTCATTCATATTAAAGGGTGGTATAGGTGGGGAGTATGTGGTCTACATTTTTAATTGGATTTACTTTACCTTTTATTATAGGATTTGGTGTTGATTTTATTATCCAAAAATTTTTCACATATTCGCTAAGTTCTATTGTTTTTGAGTGTCTTTTGTTTATTTGCCTTATGTATTTTTCATCTAATCATTTATATGAATTTACTATCAATTGTAATGGTTGTCCTGAGTCTGGGCTTGAGCGAGATGCACAGATCCTTTTTACAAGAACAGCTTTGACGTTATCTGAATATATAGCATATCTTGCTTGTGTTATTTTCGGAATCAGACGGTATCTTAAATATTGTATTAATAATGGTATTTAACTTATTAGGGAATGAGACCTGCTGAAGGCTATGAAGATACAAACAATTATTATATTTATATGTTTTTTTTTACTGCAGTCTATTTTCTCAAGAGCAATGAGTATGAATGTGTCTAAATAAATTTAGTTAAAGAGGCGTATCAAGCCTGTCAAATTGATTCTGATTGTGGAGGTGTTGAGGTTGATTGTCACTCTCATGGATGTGAGTGTGGGGATTAATAAAAAATTTCAGGAAGAACATAATGAGAATCTAGATATTTGTCGTGGGAATAATGCACTTGCTGTTTGTGATTATCATTGTGTGCAATCTCATTTAAGATGTTTTGATAATAAATGTATTATGAGTGATAAAAAAATTGATAAATAATTAAAGGAGGGATTAATGAATTGTCCAGCATGTAGTAATAGTATGAATGAAAAAGAATTCGGTGGTGTAAAGATTGATGTATGTACATTGTGTAAAGGGCTTTGGTTTGATGTTCACGAAATAAAACAATTAGATGAAAAACATGAGGGTTTTGGAGGTGCTTTAAAAGAAGCCCTAGAAAGTGATCATCATAAGGTTTCTGAGCGCGGGCAGATTAAGTGTGCAAAATGTCAAACACCAATGATTTCGCATAACTATCAATCACAAAAAATGGTAACAGTTGATGAATGTTACGGTTGTGGATCTTTTTTTCTTGATTCTGGTGAGCTTGAGCTTATACGAGTAAACTTTCTATCTGAATCAGATCGTGATGAGCAAATTAAAAGTATTTTTGAAGGGTCTTCTAGCTCTGAAAAAGAGGATGTCTCAGATATAATCCCGGGAACTGAGGCTCGTAAGGCAGCTGTTACAGGTATTGTAACCTCATTGTTTAAGCTTTAAAGATAAATAAGGAAAAGTGGTGTGATTTTATTAAGACTCATTGGGCTCTCTATGCGAAATTTCCCAATTGAGATTTTAAACAATAGGTATTGTAATGCTCGTATTAGTATATAATATAGAGTATTATATATAGAAGAATATATATAGGCAGCTTATTACTAGAGCTGTTGAAATAATTAATGAAGGGAGAGTTTATAATGGATAAGACAGTAACAACATTCAAGAAAAATAAGTTTCAAGAAATTCGTGTGGGTATACGAGAATTCAAAGGTAATGACCTTATTGATATTCGTACCTGGACGCTGACACAAGGTACTGAGGAAATGGTACCTACTGCTAAAGGTGTTTCTATTAACATTAATTTGTTAGAGGAATTGAAGAAATCTTTAGGTGAAGTAGAGAAGATTTTAAAAGAAAACAAGATGACTTAGTGTCATTGGTGTTTATGCTCTTTAAGAAATTTTTTTTTGTGGACGTAGTTGTTGATATTTACAGTAATTATATACTATGCTCTTGACTAGATATCCCTAGCTTAACAGCTAGGGGACTTGATTTGTCTGTTAAAATTCAAGCTCCGCTTGTCCTAAATCTTCCAGCCGCTGATGCTCAATATATTTCTTTATAACTTTTTCATTTACACCAACAGTTTAAAAAAAATAACCCACTGACCACATTCCGCCACCGTCCCAATAACCCTCTTTTATAAACTTAAAATTCTTCTTCAAGTGACGACTTGTATTTTTCTTAATTGTCTCAACAATATATGATCCTGAATATTTTGGCGGAAACTCTATACTCACATGCTCTTCACCAAACCCTAGCGAAACAATTCCCCAGTCTGGATGATATTTCCATACTTCTTTTATTTTAATTTATAAACATTTTTGGGTTCTTTCGTATTTAGTGTGAAAATCTTCTAGGATTGAGGTATCCACAATGCGGATGGATCATTAGTTTAAAGTATTCAATATCCCTGTATCCATAAGCCATACGTTTGAGGCGTTTGATTTTATTATTAAATCCTTCAGAGATAGCTGAACTAATTCTTTTCTTGTACCAAT
>JBLINE010000060.1:0-5938 GCA_047638895.1 Lysobacterales bacterium | reverse complement strand
TTTTGTTTTAGGTTGTGATAGTAAGGGTTCTTCACCTTTAGGGAGTTTTCCAACATTTGATAGTTTCTTAGGCGAAGCATCAACATTTCAAAAGCCACAAGCAGTTTATGCTAATGAAGCACCAAAAACTTTAACAGATCATGAAATTCAAGGTAAAGAAGCTGTTGGGGCATTACGTTTTGATGAGGTTACACTTAAGGCCGGAGAAGAAATTTCTTATGTCATTATGATGGGTATTGTTGAATCCTCTGATGAGGCACATGCTATTTTTAAAAAATTCAATACTCTCGATCAATTTGAGCAAGCATTAATTCTAACACATAAGTATTGGAATGATAAAGCGCATGCTATTGATTTTAGAACGGGAGATTCTGATTTTGATGCGTGGATGCAATGGGTCACAATTCAGCCAGTTTTACGTCGTATTTTTGGATGTTCTTTTCTGCCAGATCATGATTATGGTAAGGGCGGTAAAGGGTGGCGTGATATTTGGCAAGATTTACTTGCCTTGATTCTTATTGAGCCAGCCACGGTGCGTGATGTATTAATTAATAATTTTGCGGGTGTTCGTTTAGACGGATCAAATGCCACAATTATTGGTGCACGTCCTGGAGAGTTTGTCGCTGATCGTAATGCGATTACACGTGTCTGGATGGATCATGGGGCATGGCCATATTCTACAACTTTGCTTTACGTTGATCAAACAGGTGATTTTGACATTTTATTTGAGAGAAACACATATTTCCGTGACCAACAATTATCACGTAGTTATAAAAAAGATGACACGTGGAACTCCGCATATGGCAATGATTTAAAAGATACTAAAGGGAATGTTTATGAAGGAACATTACTTGAGCACATATTAGTACAACATTTAGTTCAGTTCTTTAATGTTGGAGAACATAATATTGTACGACTTGAAAGTGCTGATTGGAATGACGGTTTAGATATGGGATTTGATCGTGGTGAAAGTGTTACTTTCGCATCGTATTATGCGGGAAATCTATTATCAATTGCAGAATTATTAGAGCGCTTAAAAGAAATAAAAGGTACGAAGACAATTACGCTACTTAAAGAATTATCACATTTACTTGATCGTGTAACAGGTAAAGCAGTTGATTATAGTTCTATAGAAGATAAAAAGAATAGATTGTTTAAAGATTATTGTAATTCTGTGCAACCAGAAATAAGTGGTGTAACGGTTGATATAGAAATTGATTCTTTGATTAGTGATTTAAAAGAAAAAGGTCAGTGGCTCTTTAAACATATTAAAGAACAGGAAAAAATTAGTGTTGATGGGGATGTTTGGTACAACGGGTATTATGATAATAAAGGTATGCGTGTTGAAGGTAAGAAGGATGGTAATGTTTGGATGACGTTAACAGGACAAGTATTTCCTATTATGAGTGGGTTAGCGACAGATGATGAAGTGGCTCAAATTATTCAGAGTGCTAATAAATATTTAAGAGATGAGAACTTAGGCGGGTATCGCTTAAATTCTGATTTTGGTGTGCGTCATTATCTTGATCTGGGGCGCGCTTTTGGTTTTGCTTTTGGTACTAAAGAGAATGGTGCTTTCTTTAGTCATATGATTGTTATGTACGGTTATGCTTTATATTCACGTGGATTTGTGCGTGCAGGGTATGAGGTATTAAGTTCAATTTATAATATGTGTATGGATGTTGATAAATCACAAATTTATCCAGGTATTCCAGAATATTTCGATGCTACCGGTCGTGGTATGTATCATTACTTAACAGGGTCAGCTAGTTGGATGGTTTTAGCGCAACAAGTACAAGTATTTGGTGTGCGTGGATCTGGTGGTGACTTAGTTATTTCTCCAAAACTTGTAAAAGAACAATTCTCTGATGAAGGAATTGTATCAATCACGAGTCAATTTGCTTCCAAAACAATTAAAGTTGTTTATCGTAATACTGATAAGTTAGATTATGGTGCCTACGGTATAGATTCTGTTACACTTAATGGTAAGGCTGTTGATTGTGAAGCGATCGATAAGTCTTCTGTTAAGATTGCGCGTGCCATTATTAAGGCGAGTAGTGATACAACTGAAATTTTAGTAAATTTAAAATCTCCTGAGTTCAATTAGCAAGTGCAACACCTAGTTAAAAAATGTGTTTTATACTTTTACTTCTAGAAGCTATGTTAGTATAATTTATATAGTAATATTATCTTATATTTAAGAAAAAGGTGTGTGCAATGGCTCAGGAAAAAATAGGAAGTCTAAAGTGTGGCGTATAACCCAACTAATGTACCACTTTTAAGTTAGTGTTTGGCGCATTGTTTAATTTAAATTGTTCTGCAAACACATTAGGTGTTAATCCTTTTAATGTTCTATGTGGGCGAAATTCATTGTATTTTATTCGCCAATCTTCAACTAACATTTTTGGTTCTGAAATACTATCAAAATAATGACTATTTAAACACTCTTCACGAAACCGTCCATTGAAACTTTCAATAAAAAAATTATCCACGGGTTTACCTGGACGAATAAAATCAAGAACGACCTGATTTTCATAAGCCCATCGATCTAATGCTTTACTACGAAATTCTGGACCATTATTAACGTTAATAACTTCGGGTAATCCTCGTAATTCAACAATACGATCTAAAACTCTTGTATCCCGACTTCCATTAATGCTTGTATCAACTTAAATCTATAATGATTCTTTTGTAAATGTATCAATAATTGTTAACGCCCGTAATTTACGTCCGTTCCATAAACTATCATGCACAAAATCCATAGCTCAACGCTCATTCGGTTTACTCACAACAGGTAAACTTAACCTTGTCTGTGCTGCTCTCCGCCGACGTTTTCTACGTCGGATTGATAACTTTTCTTGACGATAGTATATTCGTTCCGTTCTTTTAGCATTAACAACTAAGCCTTCTCGTTTAATAACATGATGAATCATTGGACAACCCCATTTAGGATACTCACGTACTAATTCACGCATACGCACTTTAATCTTATCATCTTTATTGGGATCTCTAATTTTATAGTGTTGCGTTGATCTATGCAATCCAATCAACAAACAAGACCGTCTTTTACTATGCCTAAAGTTATTTTTTACATATTAAACCACTTCACGTTTCAGTTTAGGCTTTACCACTTTTTTCAAGTACCGCCTTTAAGGCTTGATTATCCAAGGATAAATCAGCAACCATTTCCTTTAAACGTCGATTCTCATCTTCTAAATGGCGTAGCTTTTTAGCATCGCTAACTTCCATTCCGGAAAACTTTGATTTCCATTTATAAAACGTCGCATCACTAATCCAATATTCACGACACACATCAGACACTTTCATTACTGACTCAACAGCTTTAAGTGCTTTTATTATATCTTCTTCACTTTGTCTTTTTCGCGCCATTACGAACCCCTTTCATTATTCGTTTTAACACGCTTTTACTAGCTTTCAACTAGTACAGTTTTTCGGGGGATACGCCACTAACTGCCACCACCGAATTATTGATTTGTATATTGACAAAGATCAATAAAAGGAGTATCTTTTAATAAGTAGGAAAAAAGCGAAAAAGAGGAAAAATAAGAACAACCTAGATTTCTTACAAATTTTTTTCATATGTTATGAAAAGACATACCCTTACAACAAAGCAAATTTCAGAATATTGCCATGTCACACAAAGAGCTGTCGGGCAATGGATTAATAAAGGCAAGCTTAAATCCAACCGTACTCCAGGTAAGCATATTCGTGTTGATAGGCATGATTTTTTGAAGTTTCTTAAGGCATACAAAATGCCAATTCCTTCAGATATTTCTAATTCAGAAAATTATTTTAAAAAAAAAGTTTTAATCGTTGAGGATGAAGTATCAATGGTTCATGCTATCAAGAGAGTATTAGATGGTAAATTGTTTGAAAAATGCGTGGCGCATGATGGTTTTACTGCAGGGTTTCGCTTTAATCAATTTCAACCTGATCTTGTTTTATTAGATATTAAAATGCCCGGTTTTGATGGTTTTGAAGTATGTGCCAATATTCGGAAGTGTATTAAAAATAATTCTGTTAAAATTCTGATCATTTCTGGTTGTATAGATGATGAAGGTATTAAGCGTGTTAAAAGTCTTGGGGCGAATGATGTGTTAACTAAGCCTTTTTCGAATACCGAACTATTACAAAAAGTAAATAATTTATTGGGTTTGACTATTGAACAAGGTTTTTAAGGTATTTTTCTTATAACAAATTAAAAGGGATATTAATGAGTAAAGAGGTTGGCTTACTAGTATTTGATGATGAAGAGAGTATTTTAAATTCTTTAAAACGTATTTTTATGAATGAACCGATTGGCATCGTTACAACGACTGATCCACAGCAAGCACTTTCGATAATAGAGAAAGAAGATATAAAAGTTGTTTTTAGTGATTATCGTATGCCTAAAATTTCTGGGACAGAATTTCTTAAAAAAGTTAAAGAGTTAAAGCCAGATGTTATTAGAATACTTTTTACTGGGTTTGATGATTTCTCGGCAGCAGCAGAGGCGATAAATATTGGTGAGGTGTATCGATTTGTGAGTAAGCCGTGGAATATAGAAGAATTAAAGTCAACTGTTGAGCATGCAATTGAACATTATGATTTGGTTATGCATAATCGAGATTTGATATTGGAAACAAAACAAAAAAATGAAGAGCTTGAGGAAGTTAACCAAAAATTACAAAAAGCATATGATGCGCAAAAATATTTTACTTCGACGGTGTCGCATGAGCTAAGAACACCACTTGCATCAATTAAGACGGCTATAGATCTTCTTGTGTCTAATACAATTGGTGGTATTACTGATGATCAAAAGGATGTGCTTTCTCGGGTGCAAAGGAATGTTAATCGATTAAAAATGCTTGATGACGATATTTTAGACTTGACGAAAATTGAGTTAGGTAAATTAGTTATGGTTTTTGAGAAGCATGATCTTCATGTAACTATTAATGATGTGATTGATTCACAAAGAGATTTAGCAGAAGATCGGGGGCTATATTTAAAAGTAAATTTTGATGAGCGTGTTCCGCAAGTAAATTTTGATATTAACCGTATTATTCAAGTTTTGAATAATTTGATTAGTAATGCGGTTAAGTTTACTTCAGAGGGCGGGATAACAGTGGTGACTAGAAATTGTCCAGATAAGAATCATATTAGTGTAAGCATTAAAGATACAGGTAAGGGAATATCTAAAGAGGATGAGAGTAAACTATCTAAGAAATTTCAGCAGCTTGAGTCTGCAGTAGAAAACACAGAGGGTGGTACAGGGTTAAGTTTGGCTATTTGTAAGGAAATAATACTACGTCACGGCGGAAAGATATGGGTTGAGTCTGAGCTTGGTAAAGGATCAAGTTTTATTTTTATTTTACCGTTGCAAGAGAGAAGGGGAGAGATGAAATGAGTAAAGACAAAACAGTTTTGGTCATAGATGATGAAATTGATTTACAATATTTAGTTTAAATAACATTAAAGTCTAAAGGGTATAACGTTCTTACTGATACTAATGGGGCTGAAGGCTTGGAAGTATTAAAAGATAATACGACTGATTTAATTATTTTAGATATGAATATGCCGATTATTGGGGTATTGGAGTTTTATCAAAGAATTTGCTTCAATGATAGACCGAAATATCCTATTTTAGTATTAACGGCACGGGCAAATATGGAGCAGTTATTTCATGAATTTAATGTTGATGGGTTTATGGCGAAACCTTTTGAATTTACAGATCTTTTAAAGAAAGTTGAGATAATCATTAACAGTAAATCAGATGAGATTAAATATTCTGGCGATAAGACTAATGATAATAGGCCAATGAATGTGTGTATTGTTGAAAATGATCCTGAAAGATTGATTGAAATAGGCTCATTTTTTTTGAAAAAAGGTTTTTGGTAAATCCTGCAAAGTCTGGGGCGGACGGTATTGATAGGTTGTT
>JBLINE010000059.1:0-6029 GCA_047638895.1 Lysobacterales bacterium | reverse complement strand
ATCTTAAATACTTTATCACTTTGAATCATTTATGACCTCCATCTGAAATGGACAAATATACGTCCCCAGTTTTTATCGTCTTTTTCTATTCTATGATAAATATTTTTATAGTTCTTTTCCAGAAAACGTAAAACATATTTCTTTAACTGACCAGACCCTTTACCAGGAATAATCTCAACTGTCTTAGCCCTCTTATCTTGTGCCTCTTGCATAACATCGCGTATTGTTGTCTCAAGCTTATGTCCGCTTGAATAAATATCATGTAAATCAACCTTCATTTTCATTTAGAAACGCCATCACGCTCTATTTCAAGCTCTTTAATACGACTTACTATTTCTCTTTGTCGTGTTTGAATCTCCTTCAAACGCTTTCCCAAATTCTTTATTAACTGCGGATCCTTACCGTATGTCTCACTCATTTGACGTGCCTTAACATAAGTTTCAGTCTCTAAATCTTTATCTTCTTGTTCTAAATTTCTAATCTCCGTTTTAATTTGAGACAACCGCTTCTTAGCTTGCTTATGCTGCTTATGTAAATTACTAAACTTATCACCTTCTTCGGGCTTACCATTCGCATCAGCCCCTTGTTTATTACTTTTATTTGCAGACGCTTGCTGTTTCTTTTTTTTCTTTATTTGATCAGCTTCTTGATCCTTACCTTCATTTTTATAAAGGTAATACTCAAGCCCACCATGAAACGTCTGAATCTTTCCATCATTTACTTCGATAATATAGTCGGCTACTTCGCGAATAAAATACAAATCATGACTAATAAAACACATTGTTTCTTCAAATTTCTGAAAAGCACCCGTCAATGCTTTAACACCATCTAAATCCAAATGCGTTGTAGGCTCATCAAGTAACATAAAGTTAGGTGGATTAATAAGAAGTTTTGCAAGAATCAAACGTGACTTCTCTCCCCCAGATAATACTTTAACTATTTTAAAAACATCATCACCACGAAAACTAAATAACCCAAGTAATGTTCTAAGCTTTGTCGCTGGTATACTTTTTGTTGTCGCTGCACTTAACTCTTCAAGCACTGTACGACTAGGTTGCAAAACATCTGTACGTGTTTGTGAGAAATATCCACGTTCTACATTATGCCCAAGCTTCACTTTACCCTGATCAGGCTCAATAGCTCCTGATAACATTTTAAGTAACGTCGACTTACCAGCTCCGTTAGGTCCAACTAAACAAATCTTTTGCCCACGAACAATCTCTAAATCTAAACCTTCATACACCACTTTATCATCATACGCTTTATGTAAGTTCGTTCCCGTTGCAACCACATACCCACTCTCCGGCACATCATCAAATGAAAAATCTCCCATTGATGAAGATTCCCGATCTAAATCAATATCTTCAAGCTTATCAATCATCTTACGTTTATTTTTAACCGCAGCAGCCTTATTTGGTTGTGCATGAAAACGTTGAGCAAAGCGTTCAAGTTGTTCCCGTTTTTTATCAACAACCTTTTTTCGCTTTTCAAGTGACTGCTGATTCATCGCTTTTCTTTGCTCGTATTCTTCGTAATTCCCCTTAATCTTTGTCATGCCTTGTTGCTCAAGAACAATAGTATAATTAGTTACTTCATTTAAGAAGAAACGGTCATGAGAGATTAAAACAAACGCACCTTGGTAATTCTTTAAATACTCTTTCAACCATAACGTTGCATTTAAATCAAGATAGTTAGTTGGCTCATCAAGTAATAAAAGGTCATACGAATACGTCAATAGCTTTGCCAATAACGTACGCATTTGCCAACCACCACTCAACTGCACGATAGGTTTGTGGAATTCTTCTTCTTTAAAACCTAATCCTGTTAAAACTTTTTCTGCTTTGTGTTCAAGTTCATAAATACCTAACTGCTCAAGTTCAGTAAGAACATCACTATAACGATCCGAAATAACTTTATCTTCATCTTCAAGTTTATGTTTCTCAGCGACTAGTTTTTTAATGCGATCATCACCTGATGTGATTTCTTCCATAACAGTATGCGTTGAACTAAATTTTGACTCTTGAGGTAAATACCCAACATTAATATTCTTTTGAACTTGCACTTGCCCTGCGACAGGCTCGATACTACCAAGAATAATCGAGAATAATGTAGTCTTCCCCGCACCATTAGGCCCAGTTAAACCAATCTTCTCTTTAGGGAAAATACTGAACGTCACCCCTTCAAATAAGGTGCGCTTTGAGAATCCCATTGTTAAGTTATTTAAATTAATCATCGGAGATACTACCTACTATCATAAAAGCTTCTTTAAGCTTTCAATTTCTAACTTAGTCAAAGGTCTAGATTTACCAACCTTGAGTGTGCCAAGAGATAATGGACCTTGTGTTAAGCGTTTTAAATATTTCACCATATATTTTACACGTGCAAACATATAACGAATCTGACGCTTCTTACCTTCATGGATTGTTATCTTAAGCAGAGTATCGTTCTTTTCATAACGTAGTTGAGAAATCTTCGCTGGTGCTGTTTTTCCGCCTTCTATATATACACCCTTTTCAATCTTAGATTTCTTAAGGCTATCTAAGCGTCCTTTTAAAATAACAAAATACGTTTTATCTAAACTAAACTTCGGATGTGTTAGCGCATGCGAAATATCACCATTATTAGTTAAGATCAACAGGCCTTCTGTTTCCTTGTCTAGTCGCCCTACTGGCAATAAATGCTGACATTGCTTTGGTAGCGCATCATAAATCGTCTTTTGCCTACCTTGTGCTGTCTTAGTTGTAACATACCCTGCTGGCTTATGAAACATAATATATTCATACGGACGTGGCCTAACCATCTTTCCATCAACTTTAATCTTATCTCTTTGAAGGTCTACCTCATAAGAAGGCTCAAGTATTTTATGCCCATTGACCGTCACATTTCCTGATTGAATTATACCTATAGCATCACGCCTAGAACACACACCATTGCGTGATAAAAACACTTGTAATCTTAATTGTTCATCCATAATTTCATTTTCTACTATTATTTACTACGTTGACGTACAGCCTCATACAGCACCACAGCTGTAGCCACTGAAACGTTTAAAGAGTCGCACCATCCTAGCATAGGAATTGATACTTGCAAGTCAGATTGATCAAGCCAATAATCACTTAACCCCTTATGCTCTTCACCCATCGCAATCGCGACCGATTGCTTCAGATTAGATTTTACGTAAGCCTCTGTTGCATCTGGTGTTGCTGATAATACCTTAACCTTATTTTCTTTTAAATAACTCAATACATCCTTACTATCTGCCATAATAACTGGCACAGAAAAAATCGCACCTAAACTAGATCGAATCGTATTTGGATTAAAGAGATCAGTCTTAGCTTCACATACAAAAACAGCGTCAACATTCGCCCCATCACATGTTCGTAAAATAGCTCCTAAATTACCGGGTTTTTCAATACCCTCTAAAATAACGCATAAAGCATTCTTAGGTAACTTAATACTTTCAAGCGTGATCATCTTAGGCTTAACAACAGCAACAATCCCATCTCTATGTTCCCCATAACTAATCTTCTCAAACACTTGATCTGTCACTTCATAAGCATTTTTAGCTTGCCCAATTAGTTCTTCAACACCCTCTACACACAACTTTTTACAAAAATATAATTCTTGTAGAAAAGCGTTTGCTTTTATTGCCATTTGTAATTCTTTAACACCATCAATTACAGTCAACCCTTGCTCACGGCGAATGCGCCCTTTTCTGAGTAAAACAATTTTCTTGATATTATCATTCTTTAAACTTGCGATTCGTTTTGCCATTTTACTTTAACGCCTTTTTAAGTGTTGTTAAAACTTTCGTGTTCACTTCAAATTCTTTCGTATCCCATGACTTTACCATATCACCTTTACATTTCTTCCAATGCAAATGATACGTATTCCAACCCGTCACGGGACCCGAACGGTTAACCCAAGGGGGGTTTTCATAATAACTATAAATACCATCAGGAAACATGTAATGTTTTATGGCTTTATATGTCCAATACGTCCAATGAAAATCATATTCATTAAATAAGGTTAGTATATCATCTAACCATTTGACCTCTCCATAAAGATCTTCACGATAATGCACACCAAATTCACCAACGAATATTGGTACGTTCCTTGCCTTTGAGATATCACCATATTGCTTTAAGTGTTTCTTGAGTTGTGTCTTATTCCAAATACGTTTCTTTGTTTTACAAGGATATTTCACATGTGGTACAAAATTAAATGTTAGATCCAAAGGTTCATAATTATGAATACTTAATACATAATTATCATCATTAAATTCTTCTAAGCATTTAATATCTGTCGCCCATGTATTACCTTCAATAAATAAAATATGATTAGTATCTACTGACCGAATCGTTTTAATTATTTCTTTATAAAATACATTAAGTAACTTTGAATTATTTAGCACAGATTCATTAATTAAATCATAACCCGCCACCCAAGGCTCATCTTTATACCGATCAGATACTAATTTCCAAATAGCTAGTGTTCGCTTTTGGTTAGTAGGCTTTGTCCATAATTCAGCTTTACCTAAACTATCACCATGCCAATCATTATTTTGCGCTCCTGGTGTAGCATGTAAATCTAAGATAACCCAAATTTTATACTTCTTCGCCCAAGCAATAACACGATCTAAATATCCCAATCCTTTTTTAATATATTTATACGGTGCTGTTTCAATGAGACGGTAATTAAATGGCACGCGTATAACATTAAACCCTTGCGCTTTTATATTCTTAAGATCTTTTTCTTTAATAAAGTTGTCACGAAACTTATCCTCAAATTCACAAAGAGCATTTTCGGATAATTTTTTCTTAAAGTTACTCTTAAACAATTGCTCAGCTGTATTTGGAGAATGCATAAAATATGCTTCCATCATTAACCATCCGCCTAAATTAACGCCTCTTAAATGTACTGGCTTATTCTTACCATCAACAATCTTTTTTCCCTGTGTCTTTAAAAATGTCATAAGCCCATCCCTTGAAGAAATAGTTTAATGGTTTTTCTGAATTTTTCAGAATCATCACGATGTGATGCTACATGATCACCTTTCATACGCACAAATTCCTTTGGCCCAGGGGCTGCATCATACAATTTTACACCAAACTTAATTAGTATCACATCATCAGTCACACTATGAAGAAATAACTTAGGTACTTTCACATACGCAATCTTATCAATCGAATTAAACTTTAACTTAATCATAAACCCTGGAATGAACGGATAAATATCACGTCCAATATCAAGCGCAGAACTAAAAGCAGAATCGAGAATTAATGCTTTAATCTCAACTTTTGTTGCTAAATCAATAGCAACAGCACTCCCCAATGAAGCTCCACACAAAAATATTTCCCCGCCAACAATACCCTGATCCTTAATTAAATAATTATACGCAACTTGTGCATCTGTATATAAACCTTCTTCACTAGGCTTACCTTCACTAAGCCCGTACCCTCGATAATCAATAATAAAAAAATTGAACCCTAAATCATGATACACACGGATCTTATCAACACGATCTGAAATATTTCCAGCATTACCATGTAAATACAATAACGTACGCTGCGCACCTTCACATGGTACCCACCACCCATGAATTATAAAACCATCAACTTGCAAATAAACATCCTCATACTTCAAATCAACATCATTTGGTGTTGCACTAATATTTATTTCAGGAGCAAAGGCTGTTTTCTTCTCCAAGAAACGTACGTATAAATAAAACAGAACCAAACTCACAACTATAAAACTAAAAAAAACAATCATCAATCTTCCTTGATACGTTGTGGTATTAATCCTTCCATTAATTTAATAGCTTTAATAATATCATCAACACTACACGGTTTGGCAATATAATGATCAGCATTAAGCTCATACCCTTTTTGCATATCTTTCAATTCATTCTGGGCCGATACAATAATAACAGGTTGCCATTTCTTAGTCATCGTACTTTCACGTACACGCTTTAACACCTCAAACCCATGTAAGCCGGGCATATTTAAATCAAGCACTATAACATCTGG
>JBLINE010000058.1:0-6092 GCA_047638895.1 Lysobacterales bacterium | reverse complement strand
GTTGTCCCACGTGTGCCTGGTGGAGAAATTACGCCCGCACAACTAATCGCGATTGGTGAAGTTGCCGCTGAGTTTGATTTGTATACAAAGATTACAGGTGGTCAACGTATTGATTTATTCGGAGCCAAGGTCGAGCAATTACCAGTGATTTGGAATAAGCTACGTTCCGTGGGACTCGAAAGTGGACATGCTTATGCTAAGTCATTACGTACTGTAAAATCATGTGTTGGTTCAACGTGGTGTCGTTTTGGTGTGCAAGATAGTGTAGGGCTTGCGATTCGTATTGAGAATCGTTACAAGGGATTACGCTCACCACATAAACTTAAGTCGGCTGTCTCAGGATGTACCCGTGAGTGTGCCGAAGCGCAAAGTAAAGACTTCTCGGTGATCTGTACAGAAAAAGGGTACAACCTTTATGTCTGTGGTAATGGAGGGATGAAACCTCAGCATGCACAGATATTGGCTGAAGATTTAGATGAAGTAACATTGATTAAGTATATGGATCGTTTCTTAATGTATTACATTCGTACCGCGGATAAATTAACACGCACATCGGTATGGCTCAATAAGTTGCAAGGGGGCATTAAACGCCTTAAAGAAATTGTTGTTGATGATTGTTTAGATCTTGCTGAAGAATTAGAGAATGAGATGACACATTTTGTGAATACTTATAAATGTGAATGGGCGGCGACGCTTGATGACCCAGAAACAATGAAGCGGTTTAGACCTTTTGTTAATACAGATGACACAGATGAAACAATTGAGTTTGTTCAAGAACGAGGACAAATACGACCAGCTAATGAAACTGATTTAGTTGAAGTTGTATAGATAGGAGCTGTTATGAGTGAGTGGCAAAAAGTTTGTAGTACAGAAAATATTTTAGAGAATGGTGGTAGCTGCGTCAAAGTGGACGGACAGCATATTGCTATTTTCAACTTTGAAAATAAAACGCAGTGGTATGCGATTGAAAACACATGCCCCCATCAAAATCAAAGTGTACTTTCCCGGGGACTCACTGGCGAGGAAAACGGCGAGCCAAAGGTGGCGTGTCCAATGCATAAAAGGACATTTTCGTTAAAGAGCGGTAAACAATTAGGTGAACAGTCGGAATATGAAGTTAAGACGTTTCCGATTAAAGTCGAAGGTAATGATATTTATCTTCAATTAACTTAAGGTTAGTGAGGAGAATGAGTAATGAAAAAAGCAGTTAAAATAAATTTATTTGATTTTACAACGACACCAATGCGTACATTTCATATGACATGGTTCGCTTTCTTTTTATGTTTCTTTGGATGGTTTGGTGTCGCACCACTTATGCCACTTATTCGCGATGAATTGGGATTAACCAAATCACAAATTGGAAATACAATCATTGCATCGGTAGCTATTACAGTTATTGTGCGTCTTCTTATTGGGTGGTTATGTGATCGTATTGGACCCCGCAAGGCGTATACAGGATTATTAATTTTAGGATCTATCCCAGTTATGTCAATTGGGTTTGCACAAAGTTATGAAACATTTCTTTTATTTCGTTTAGCGATTGGTGCAATTGGTGCGTCTTTTGTAATTACTCAATACCATACATCTGTAATGTTTGCACCTAATTGCGTTGGAGCAGCTAATGCTACGACGGCCGGATGGGGTAATCTTGGTGGTGGTGTTACACAAATGGTGATGCCACTTATTTTAACTGTTGTTGTTGGCCTTGGTGTCGGGACGTTTTGGGGATGGCGCCTTGCGATGGTGATACCTGGTGTTGCGTTATTTCTTATGGGTTTTGCGTATTTCTTTTTAACTAAAGATTTTCCAGGTGGTAATATTGGGGATCCAGGTATGCCAACTCAGTTTGAAACGAAGGCTAAAGCTAAAGGAACATTTCGTAGTGCTATTAAAGATGTGCGTGTGTGGGCGTTGTTTGTTATTTATGGTATGTGTTTTGGAGTTGAGTTAACCATTAATAATATCGCTGCATTGTATTATGTTGATAATTTTAATTTAACGTTAACTAAAGCAGGATTGATTGCAGGATTGTTTGGTTTGATGAATATCTTTGCACGTACTATGGGCGGTATTTTTTCAGATAAAATTGCATCAAATAAAGGGATTAAAGGACGAGTTTTGTTTTTAGGCATAACGCTGTTCGTTGAAGGTATTGCTTTAATGGTTTTCTCAAAGATGACAATACTGCCAATTGCAATTGGTACGATGATTGTATTTAGTCTGTTTGTTCAAATGGCTGAAGGAGCCACATTTGCGATTGTTCCTTTTGTTAATAAAAAAGCACTTGGGGCTGTTGCCGGTATTGTGGGGGCAGGAGGAAATGCTGGTGCGGTTATGATTGGGTTTCTTCTAAAATCAGAAGGATTAAGCTATGCGCAAGCGCTATTTGTTCTTGGTGGCGTTGTTATGGTTTCATCAGCCTTAACTTTAGTTGTACGGTTTTGCCCTAAGTCTGAAGAAAAAATCAATGCTTCTTTTACTAAAGCTTGTGAAGAGCGGCAACGTATTAAGAATCTAGAGCCTGTTTTAAACTAATTCTATAGCACGCTCAGTGATGTTCTTAATAGGTATTACTGATCGTGGTAATAATAAATATTTGGATGTTTATGAAATCAACTTTAATTGATCAATATATAGATAAACAATCAGTCATCTCAGCTATTGAAACATTCTCTGAGAAACATGATCTCAATCAGATTGCGCCAGAGACAAAAACGTACCGTGAGTTATTACCGAGTAAATCACCACAACCTGGGCAGCAATATGCCTTTGAAGTTGATCTTGATAAATGTACGGGATGTAAGGCTTGTGTAACAGCTTGTCATAATGAAAACGGTTTAGATATTGATGAAACATGGCGTTCGGTAGGCGTTGTACAAGGTGGCACAAATACTAATGCTAAGATTCAGCATGTGACAACAGCTTGTCACCATTGTGCAGAACCTGCGTGTATGTCTGGATGTCCGACGAAGGCTTATACGAAGGACGATATAACAGGCATTGTTAAACATTTGGATGATCAATGTTTTGGTTGTCAGTATTGTATTTTAAAGTGTCCTTATGATGTGCCTAAATATAATAAGAAAAAGGGTATTGTTCATAAATGTGATATGTGTGTGGGACGTCTTGAGAATGGACAAGCACCTGCATGTGTACGTGCCTGTCCACAAGGAGCCATTAAAATTGCGATTGTTGATAAGAAAGAAGTTATGGAGAAGAGTGAACGTTTTGTGGATGTGCCTGATGCCCCACGTTCTGATTATACTTATCCAACAACACGTTACACTTCTAAAGAACCGCTGCCTAGTAATGCAGGATCGATTGATTATTTCAATATAAATCCAGAGCATTCACATATGCCGCTTGTCATTATGTTGGTTTTAACACAATTATCTGTAGGTGCATTTACGACACAATTACTTCTTAAAAATTTTGTAGAATCAAATCTATTAGAAATACTATTTCCTGTTCAAATTTTAACAGCACTTGGATTAGGGCTACTTGCCTTAGCATCAAGTATCTTACATCTTGGTCGACCACAGTATGCGTTTCGCGCAATTTTAGGATTTAAAACATCATGGTTGTCTAAAGAGATAGTAGCATTCGCTATCTTTGCGAAACTCGCTGTTCTTTATGCGGCATGTTCATGGTTTGTTCCAATACGAGATTTTGTAATTAATGTAGTAGGTGTGCAAGCATTTGATTACATTGGTGCTTCGGTAGGTGTATGCGGAATCTTAGGTGTTTATTGCTCTGTTATGGTTTATAAAGATACGAAGCGTCCTTTTTGGGATAATCATTTAACGACATTGAAGTTTTATTTAACGGCAGGGATATTAGGGTGTGCCACTATTTTATTATCTTCAACAGTTTGTGTTGGCATCTATCCTGAGTTACTTATCGGCGATGTACTGAAATCATTTGGTAATCGTTTAGCGAGTACCATTATGATTTTATCTGTGCTTAAACTTGTTATTGAAGGGTTTATATTTGTTTATTTAGGGCAGGGTGATTTATCATTCTTTAAGAAGTCGGCTCTTATAATGGTGCAACATTTACGTATGCAAACAATTTTTAGATTTGGATTAGGGGCCTTTGGAGGAATTGTTTTGCCTTTTACATTATTGTCGCTACAGAAGACTGTAAATTTTAATACGGTGTTGACTGTTACGGTTGCAATATTTTGTTTTACATTGATGGCAGAGTTATTAGCGAGGTACTTATTTTTCTCAGCTGTTGTACCACTTAAGATGCCAGGGGGTTCTAAATAATGGGTAAGAAATATAAATAATGGAGCCGATATTGGCTCCAAGCGCTTGGGAGTTAATTAGCTGAGGGAACTTCAGCTACGAGCTAGAGCGAGTGGCGAGGTGGAGGAAGTAATTAACTCCGAAGGTCAGCGAGAGCTTTAGTGGTATTGAAAGTATTACGATGAAGAGCATGATTTATGGGTAATATCATCCGCTAAGACAAAATGTGTCCCACGCAGGAATGATGTGATCCACATTAACTCGCTCCTGATGCTACCCATAAATCCTTAGCGTAACGTATCTAGAAAGAAACATTATGATAAACAAACTTAAAAATTTAATGTATCAAACGGGCGGTAAATTTACAGATGATTTAGCGTTGGAATATTCTTCTGTTAAAGAGGGGTATTTACCAAAGCGGTTAAAGCCTGAAAGTTTAACAAGTATGGTATGTGGCTATTGTTCGACGGGATGTAGCTTGGATGTGCATATTAAAGATGGTAAACCAGTTAATTTAACGCCGACGATAAAGTATCCTGTAAATCTTGGAGAAGCTTGTCCTAAAGGATGGGAATCTTTAACGCCCCTTAAGGCACGTGATCGCGCTACAACACCATACATCCGTAATAAAGATGGCAAGTTAGTGCGTACGGATTGGGACTCTGCTTTAACGAAATTTACCGATAAATTTAAAAAGATTCAAAAAGAAAATGGTGATGAGAGTGTTGCTTTTATAAGCACAGGCCAAATACCAACAGAAGAAATGGCTTTATTAGGAGCGCTAGCTAAATTTGGAATGGGTATCAAACATGGTGATGGTAATACACGTCAATGTATGGCCAGTGCGGTTGTTGCCTATAAGCAATCCTTTGGTTTTGATGCGCCACCGTACACTTATAAGGACTTTGAAGAGTCAGACTGTTTAATATTTGTTGGGGCTAATCCATGCATTGCCCATCCAATTATGTGGCAACGTGTAGAGATGAATAAGAATGATCCAAAAGTGATTGTTATTGATCCACGCATGACGGAAACGGCAATGGTTGCGTCAAATCATTATGCCCTAACGCCAAAATCAGACTTAGTTTTGTTTTATGGTATTGCGAATATTTTAATTAAGAATAGTTGGATTGATCAAGATTACATTACAAAGCATACTAATGATTTTGAGAAATTTAAAGCGCATATTAAAGATTATACGCCCCAGATGGTTAGTTCTGTGTCAGGATTAACTATTAGTCAGTTAGAAGAATTTACTTATAGTATTCATTCATCAAAAAAAGTTTCTTTCTGGTGGACGATGGGAGTTAACCAAAGTTATGAAGGTGTACGTGTGGCACAAGCCTTGATTAATATCGCTTTATTGACGGGAAATATTGGGCGAGAAGGAACAGGTGCGAATTCGATTACAGGGCAGTGTAATGCGATGGGCTCACGGTTGTTTAGTAACACAACAAATTTATTAGGCCATCATGATTTTTTGAGTGATGATGATCGTGCGCGTGTGGCAGAAGTATTAGATATTAGTGAAGATTTGATACCTAAGGAAAATAGTTTGTCTTATGACAAAATTATCGAAGGTGTTGGTCAGGGAAAGATTAAAGGCCTGTGGGTGATTGCTACTAATCCTGCCCATTCATGGATTAATCAAAATGAGTTTCATGATGTGATTAAGAACTTAGATTTTCTTGTTGTACAAGATATGTATCATACAACTGAGACTGCACAGGTTGCAGATCTTATCTTACCTGCGGCTGGATGGGGTGAGAAGGAAGGTACGTTTATTAATTCTGAGAGACGATTTGGATTATTAAAGAGAGTGGCGCAAGCACCGGGTGAAGC
>JBLINE010000057.1:0-6142 GCA_047638895.1 Lysobacterales bacterium | reverse complement strand
CGTGATGCTGAAAGACGTGTATTTGCTGATCAGGTTAAGTCTTTAGATAAAGATGTTCGTGATGACATGATAGATTTCCGTGCGGAGTATGAAAAACAAGAGACTCAGGAGAGTGTTGTGGCACGTGATGCTGATGTTTTAGAATGTTTGTTGCAAGCTAAAGAATATGTTGATAATGGTCATGAGAAAGCACGTAAGTTTTTTAAAAAAGGACCAGATCATTTAAAAACAAAGTCAGCTAAAGCTTTATGGAAAGAAATTAAAGATTGGGATAGCTCCGCTTGGTGGGAGAAGGTTGTAAAGTTTGAGAGGTAGACAAGATTTATGAAGATGTTGTTTAGGTATTGTTTACTTAGTTGTTTGATGTGTATACAGGGATGTGCTGTATTGGGCACTTATAACCCAGCGACAGAAAAAACAGAATTTATAGCTATATCAACGCATCAAGAAGTAACAATGGGTTATGATGTTCATACAACGATACAAGGTAAGTTTAATTTTTCTGATGATCGTCCGCTATTAGATCGTTTAGAAAAAATTACTTCTAAGTTGTCGATTGTGTCTGACCGTCAAGATTATGAATATAAGTTTTATTTAGTAGAAGATGATTCTTTGAACGCTTTTACAACACCAGGTGGTAGTATTTATGTACATACAGGGTTGTTAAAAGCCATGCCATCTGATGATCAAGTAGCTTTTGTTATCGCTCATGAGATAGGGCATTGTGCGGCAAAGCATGTGGCTAAGAAATATCAAGCAGCATTGGGTTATGATCTTATTGGAAACATTTTACTGGAGCAAATTTCTTCAGAAGGGTATGTGCGTACAATTGCATCGCTTAGTTCAGATGTGATTATGAAGTTAGTTTTTTCAGCGTATAGTCGTGCAGATGAGAATGAGGCAGATCGATTGGGTGTGAAATATACTTATCTCGCAGGATATGATCCCCAAGGAGGCGTTGAGTCTTTTCAGATTCTTCGGCAAGAAGATAAAAAGTCATTTATGCCACATATGCTACGGTCACATACACAACTTGATCAGCGTATTACAAATATAAAAAAAGAGATAGAAGCTATTAAAATTAAATATGGACGATTTCGTAAGTAATATTAATTTAAGTTAGTATCGTAAGAGGAATGTTATGAAACGTATTGGCGTTGCGGCAAGTAAGATTGCGAAAGATAATTATTGGTTGTATCATATTTATGTAGTTATTATTTCTTCGATTGTTTCGTTGTTTATATTTTTGGTTACGGGTGTTGTTGTAGCATTTGCACTAGTTATACTTGCGTATATTAGTAGTGAATTAATGGAGTTTGATTTTCAACAACGACAAATGTCAATCTTATTAAGTTGTATGGTGTCATTAACTATTGTGATAGTAATTTTCAATATTCTTGCGATTAGTCGTAATATAAGGTTACCAAATGATAAAAAATAAATTATCTTCTATTCCTGTTGATTTAGCAGCTTTGGTCGATCACCTTCAAGTGGGTGTTATGCGTTGCTCTTTGGTAGCAGAAGGTGCTATTTTATATGCAAATATGACTTTTTTGTCTATGTTTAGTGTGAATGAGTCTGACTTAGTTGATATGAATGCCGTAGACTTATTTGGTGATAAGAGTGTTTATGAAATTTTTTTAAAAACATTACAAAATGAAGATCTTATTAAAGACTTAGAAGCGGAGCTTCGTTGTAGTGATTCTTTGAATACTATATGGTGTTTAATTTCAGCTGTAGCAGTTAAAGATGATAAAGGAAGTGTGATTGCTGCGGATGTAACGGTCCGTGATATTACCGATCAAAAAGGACGAGTTAAAGAATTAAATGAGTCGCGAGATCTCTTTCAATCGATATTTGATAATACAGCAGCAGCGATTATGCTTACAGATGCTAATGATAAGATTATTGCTTGGAATTCTTTTACGGAACGTTTACTTGGTGTGAAACGTGATTTCTTATTTAATAAACCGATTGATCAGCTATATCCAGCTGATGCGTGGGAAAAAATGGGATGGCCCAAGATTCGTAAAAGAGGCATTAAATTAAATATTGAAACGCAAATCTATCGACGTGATAAAAGTTTGTTGGATGTTAATTTATCAGTGAGTATTTTAACGGATGATAATGGGAGTGAAACTGGTGCTATTGCTATTATCCAAGATATTTCTCGTCAGAAACAAGCTGAAGATCGACTTAAAGATTCAGAGAATAAAATGCGCGCTATTTTAGATAATTCACCGGTTGCGATTACAATGACTGATGATCAAGAGAATATAGTTTCCTGGAATAAATTTACTGAACAATTATTAGGATATGATCGTAAAGATTTGTATATGCAGTCTGTTAAGAAGTTATACTCTGAAAAAGAATGGGCACGTATACGTAAGATGGATATTCGTAAATTAGGTGGACAGCATCATGTAGAAACATGTGTGTTAACTAAAATGGGGGATGAAATTCCGGTTAGTTTATCGATTAATATTATTAATGATGATGAAGGCAAAGTTGTTGGGTCAGTTGGTATATTGCAAGATATTACGAATCAAAAAGAAACAAAAGAAATGTTAGTACAGGCTAAGATGGTGGCTGAGCAAGCGAGTGAATCAAAGTCGATGTTTTTAGCTAACATGTCACATGAAGTGCGTACGCCGATGAATGGTATTATGGGGATGTTAGATTTAACACTTGAAACTGAATTAACACATGAACAAAAAGAAAATCTTAATGTAGCGAAGGATTCTGCTGTAAGTCTTCTAGGCCTTTTGAACGATATTCTTGATTTATCGAAAGTAGAGGCTGGTAAGATCAAGTTAGAAGAAATTGAGTTTCATCTGCCTAATGTAGCTGCTAGTGTAATTAAAAGTATGGATGTGGTTGGTAAAGATAAAGGGCTTGAATTAGAGGTTATTTTAGGTGATCAAGTACCAAATTTAGTGATTGGTGATCCGGTACGCCTTCGTCAGGTTATTATTAACTTGGTAAATAATGCGTTAAAATTTACGACTACGGGTAAGATTATTTTAGATGTAGACTTTCATAAAGAAACTGGTAATGATGTTACGCTTTTATTTTCTGTTATTGATCAGGGTATTGGTATACCAAAAGATCGTTTAGAGTCTGTGTTTGAGATTTATTCTCAAGCTGAAGCATCTACGACGCGTAAGTATGGTGGGACGGGACTTGGGTTGGCGATTTGTCGTCGATTGGTCGAGATGATGGGTGGACGTATTTGGGTTGAGAGTGAGTTGGAGAAAGGAAGTGAATTTAAATTTCATGCCGTCTTTAAAAAAGTAGATCCAACAAAGGTGCGTAATTTATTGGATGTGGGGTCAGAAGCTGGTGTGACATCTGAGAGTATGGCTAAGGAATTAGAGGGTCTTAAGATATTATTAACGGAAGATAATTTAGTTAATCAAAAGATTGCTATAAAGATGTTAGAAAAGCAAGGGTGGGATGTGACGCTTGCAGAAGATGGTCAAAGAGCTTTGGATATATTAGAAAATAATGATTTTGATTTAATTTTAATGGATGTACAAATGCCAGTATTAGGAGGGCTTGAAACAACAGAAATTATTCGTAAGAATGAAGTATCAACAGGAAAACATATTCCGATCATTGCATTAACCGGAAGAGCAATGGATGGGGATAAGAAAGAATGTCAAGATGCCGGTATGGATGGGTATGTAACAAAACCTATTGATCGCAATGAGTTATTTAAAGAAATAGTAAACCTACTAAGTAAAGGATTAACAACATGAGTAATGATATTTTAGATTTAGCAGAATTAAAAGAACGTGTACAAGATGATATCGAGTTGTTATTAGAACTTCTTGATATTTTTACAGAAGATTATAAAGGAAAGAGGGTAGTATTAGGGAAAAGTCTTGTTTCAGATAACTATGAAGAAGTACGTAATGTAGCACATTCTTTAAGAGGGGCGTCTGGAAATATTTCAGCAAAATCTTTAAGAGAAAAGCTCAGTACATTTGAAGAAATGGGCGCTAAGAATGATACAACTGGATCAGATGAATTATTACAAGCGTTAGATAAAAGTTACACAGAGTTAGAAGGTCGTATTGCAGAAGTAAAAGTAGAATTAGCTGGTTAATATGTATTTATAAAAACAATGCCCCATTTAATTTTATCTTTATCCATCGCGGTTGTTAGAAGTAGGTGGGGGTGTTGTTGAATAGAAAAGTGAGTATATTATGTCTCCTATGAATATTATGGCAGGTATTGGTGTTGTTATAGTAATTTGTTTGGTAATTATTTTTGCTATCCCAGAAGAAAAAAACAAACCTCAGAAAAAGAAAAAACATAAGCATAAGAAAGTCGATGCTCCAAAACCACTTGAGCCACAAAAAGATTATGAAGCGATTATTAAGCGCAATCAAAATCATATTTCTAAACTTAAGAATCAAGTGATGCAACTTGAGAGAACTATTGGGGAGCGCAATAAAGATCTTTTAGTTGAGCAAGCAAAGGCAAATAAGTTTCAGGAGCGCTTACAGAAAGAACGGCATTGGATTGAGAAAAAAGAAGGTGGTGTTGAGAAAAAAGTGAACGACATGAGACAAACGCAAACTGACTTAAAAAATTTGCAAGAACAGTTTGGTGAGGAACATGGGTTAACTATTCGCTTAAAGAAAGAATTGAAAGAAGTTAAGAAACAAAATGAACTCTTATCAGAGCAACGTAGACTTGCTGAAGGAGAATCTTTACAGTTAAAGTCGAAGGGTGATAATTATCGGCAGGAGATAGCGCATTTAAAGAAAGATGTGGCCATTTTATCTAAGAAAAAAATGGATGAAACATTTGTAGCAAAGTCAGACTACCTTGACATAGAAAAAAAATTGAAAGAAACAGAAATAGAATTACAACGTGTTGTGCGTGATAAGAAAGATAATTCTTAATATATGTCTGTTATTTTCTCAGAAAGAACAAATTGGGAACATACTACAAATGATATTTCTCAAGTTATAAGTGGTTTCAGAAAAGATAATATTAATTATTTAGATTTAAGTGTATCGAATCCTACGCAATGTGGGTTTTCTTATCCTCAAGGTTTCTTAGCTGATTTTGATAATGAGAATAACTTAACATATTCCGCACAATCTTTTGGTCTTAAGTATGCACGTATGGCTGTAGTTGAATACTACCATGCTAAAGGTGTTATAATCGATGTTAATCAAGTCATTCTAACGTCATCAACTTCAGAGGCGTATAGTTATTTGTTTCGATTATTACTCAATTCATATGATACTGTTTTGTTTCCTAAGCCAAGTTATCCTTTGTTTGAATATTTAGTAGATGTTAATGATTTGATAATGGCGCAATATGAATTAGTTTATAATAACCAATGGTTTGTTGATAAGGATTCTTTAGAAACAACTGTAAATGATAAAACAAAAGCACTTGTAGTGGTAAATCCTAATAATCCTACAGGTTCTTTTATGCAGTCTGACGATATTTCATTAATTAATCGTGTAGCTCAAGATAGTAATCTTTCAATTATTAGTGATGAAGTTTTTAGTGATTATACACTTGATTCAAAAAGATATTCAACATTCGTTGGTAATAAAAATGTTTTAACTTTCGTGTTGGGTGGTTTGTCAAAAACTTTAGCTATGCCTCAAATGAAGCTTTCTTGGATTATTGTTAGTGGTCCTGATAGACAGGTTGAAGAAGCATTGAATCGACTTGAAATTATTGCGGATACATATTTATCTGTTAATACGCCAGTGCAGAATGCTTTAGCTTCATGGTTAAAGCAAAAGGATGTAATACAAGTACCCATTAAACAACGTGTTGAAAAAAATTACCAGTGGCTTAAATCATTAAATTCTAAGGCATTTGGAGTTTTAAATGTTGATGGAGGATGGTATGTTATTCTTAAGGTGATGTTGGGTGAGGGTGATTTTGTTTACGATCTTTTGTGTAAAGAACATGTGTACGTTCATCCAGGTTATTTTTATGATTTAGATGGGGATGCGCTGTGTGTGGTTAGTTTGTTAACGGAAGAGAATGTTTTAAAAGAAGGTATTGCTAGATTAATAAAATTTATTGATGGATAAATAGAAAGAGGAATCTTAGATGAGTGTACAAAAGGTATTAGTTGCAGATGATGAATTGGAAGTTT
>JBLINE010000056.1:0-6175 GCA_047638895.1 Lysobacterales bacterium | reverse complement strand
TGATCAATTTGCATCAAAAACTCTTTTAATTGTTTCTTTAAAATTGCAAAATCCGCAACCATACCTAAATCATCTAATTCTTCTTTTTGTATAAACACTTCAATCTTCCACGTGTGCCCATGTAAGTTTTTACACTTACCTTCATACCCACGTAAAAAATGTGCTGATGCGATTTCATCGCAAATTCTTAATTCAAACATCTTACACCTCTTTAATATTCTTAAGTTCCTGTCCTAAAAGTCCTTTTGCAATTCTCTGAAAGTTCTGTGGACGATCACTTACTAAAAATGTTTTATACCCTTCTTTCTTACTGGATGTTTGCAATCCCTCTTCACATAAAACTATCTTAACAAGTTTAGCTACCGCTTGTGCTGAATCAATTAGCGTAATATCACAAGCCACCTTCTTAAGGGTACTCTTAAGCAAAGGATAATGCGTGCATCCTAAGACCAATGTATCAATATCACGTTTTAATAACGTTGATAAATATTCTTTAGCTATACTTTGAGCTATGTCTTTCTTTGCCCAACCCTCTTCAATCACTGGTACAAATAATGGGCATGCCTTTTCATAAATCACAACTGAGCTATCCTTCTGTTCAATAGCTTTCTTATAAGCATGACTATTAACCGTTGCACTCGTTGCTATAACACCAATACGTTTATTCTTGCTCTTAGCTATCGCCTCTTGTACCCCTGGTTCAATAACACCAATAATAGGTATACGAAATATATTTTGTAATGCTGATAAGGCATATGCCGACGATGAGTTACACGCAACGACAATAACTTTTACATTATGATCAAGCAAAATTTTAGTGTTTTCAATTGAAAACCGAATAATCGATTCTTTTGATTTTGTACCATATGGAACGCGTGCTGTATCTCCAAAATAAATAATGTCTTCGGTGGGTAACTGCTTAAGTAACTGTTTAACAACAGTAAGACCACCAAGCCCAGAATCAAAAACTCCAATAGCTTCTTCTTTATTAGTGCGCTTTGACATAATCGATTATTCCAAGCACAATAGCATCTGCCATTTTCTGACGATACTCTGTTGTACCTAAAAGTTTTTCTTCACGTATATTACTTAAAAACCCAACCTCAATTAACACAGCCGGCATTAAATTATTACGTAACACAAAAAACTTTGATTGCTTAACACCACGATTCTTAACTTTTATATCTTTCGAAATACGTTTTGAAACAAACTGTGCCAATAAATCCGACTCACCTTGTTTATATACATATAGCATATCCGCAATGATCTTATTTAAATCTTTATTTGATTGTTTCATTGCATAGTTTTTATATAAAATCTTATGATTCTTAGCACGTTGGTGTTCATTTTTATCCGCGTAAGTTAAACTACGTGCGGAAAATACTTCTAATCCACGTGCAGACCTATCTGGAGCACTATTAGCATGTATACTAATAAATAAATCTGCCTTTTGCTCACTAGCAATTTCCGTACGCTTTTGAAGACTTATAAAATTGTCAGAATCACGTGATAAGACAGCCTCGTAACCCTTTGCCTTTAATTTACTTTGCACACGCTTAGCAATATCAAAAACAACAACTTTTTCCTTTAATCCATGCTTTCCTAATGCCCCTGGATCTTTACCGCCATGCCCAGCATCAATAATAATTATTTTTACATTCCGTTTTACAAGTAATGGTAATGACTTTGTCTTAAAGTTCTTTTTAACGAAGCGTCTTAATTTCATTCTCTGAATAACTTTTGGATAAAAGTCACTCGGAACAATCACTTCACTTTGTTGCATAATAATAGGACGACTCAACATAATCCGTTGATTATCAATAATCACCAAACCACTTCCAACCATCACCTGTGCTTCTTTTTCTTCACGAGATAGATAAATAACCTGTGTCACACTATCCCATTGCCAAATAATATTATACTTCTGACAAATATCCATCAATCGATAACTTTCTGCAACCTTAGCTACTTTTGTTATTGGCATTTGTGTCGCGCACCCACTCATCATAAAAACAAGACAAAGTACTACGATATATTTATATTTACTAAAAGTCATAACCACTCTATTCAATAGTTTCGAAAGTTATAAAAACAATATACTCAGCTTTACGAATGCGTTCTTTTTGATCACGAAAAGCAAAGCCAAGAAAAGGAAGATCACCTAGTATAGGAATCTTTCGAGTCCCTTCAATCTTAATATCTTTAAAAATCCCGCCAATCACCACCATATGTTTATCAGCCAAATCTACAACCACTTGTCCCAGACCTTGTGTGTAATAATTAGGTTTAATTTCAGGCGAAACACCAATCTTAAATAATCCTTCAGCATCTTTAGTCGTAAGTACTTTAAAACGCACCATTTCATTACGTTTAAACATTTCTTTATATTCACGGATATCTGTAACATGTAGTCGATCTGATGGTTTAACATCTATTAGAAACTCTGTTTCCAAATACTCCTTAGTCTTATCTTCAAATAATGTTTCAACAATCCCAACCGTATCTAATGCCTCAAGTAGGACTACATAATCTTCATCAGATATTGATCCCAGACGTAACTCACCGTCAGGATCATTCTTAGCTGTTGAACGGAATCCTAAAAATGGCAAACCTTGATAATTACTAACAATCGCAGCCCAATCAACACCATCTTGATATTCATCATTTAATGTTATCTCAAGGACATTAATACTGGCCTGGAATTTCTCAATAGTATCTCGATTGCGACGGAATAAACGAAACTTATCTTTTTTACTTTTATCATCAAGCATTGCCTGATCAATACTTTGTTGATCAGCAATAGTGTCTTCATTAGCATCAACAATACTTTCAATTTCTTGTACTACAATATCTTCAATCTCATCTTCAAAAGAAGAGTGTTCCTCTTCACCCAATATCTTAGACGCCACAACATCCTTAGCCTCAATTAAAGCAATCATATCTTCAATATGTGAAACATTATCCATTAAAATAAATGATTGTGTATTCTTATCAAAAATAATCTTTCCATTAGTAGTTTTTAATTGCTGTAATTCCAATAAAATTGCATTCGCATCCCCATATAAAAGCGGTACAGTTTTTGTTTCTGTCTGACTACTAAACGCATAGCCATACAATGATTCAAAACGCTCAGATGTCATAACCTGCACTGTAGGTTCATCATTTGATGATTGTTTTAATTGAATATAAGCCAAATCATGCGTATCTAAAATAATACGTAACCCATCAAAAACATCAATTTCCTTAAATGTAATACTTACTTGAGCCTCTAGATTATCATCTACATTAATGGCAAGCCCTGTTTTTAAAGAAATAATTTGAAGAACATCCTGGATATTCATATTCTTTACATCAAGTTCATCTATAGATGACGTAAATTGTTTAATTACAATAGTTTCTGGATATTCTACCAAATCCATTGCCTCAGTTGCCACCTGATTTACAGTAGATGCGACAGTCACTTCTGTCACCACCTCTTGGGCGTAACTAATTTGAGGTGATAAACTAAGTAAGCTTAATAATAATGTAATACTTATAGTAATATTTTTATACATGGTCTTCATTTCTAGGTTAATAATATGCCATATTCTCGTATATTTCTCTGTAGGTGTCAAGGTATATATCCCTCGGATTATGCGTAAAACACAATAATTAGCAGATTTACATATTTTCCCTCGTATTTCCACTTATTATCTCTGAAGTAGTAAATAAATATGTTATACTCCCTCAAAATGTATTAACCATCACAGGCTTAAAATTATGATTATACTATTATTTATTGCTATACGACTTTTACTGATTAGCGCATTAATTTGCTTTCTAATTATCTTATTTAAAAATAATTCATTCCATCAAACAATACAAACTATAACTAAGGGCTTTCACGCAGCACTAAAACGTTCAGGATTTCATTTCCCAAAGAAAAATAATTCTATAGAGCTTTATAAATGGGGCATTGATAAGCACGTAGATATTTGTGAAGAATCTTTAGAGTCTGCAACACGTCCGCCTATGGATTTAGTTGATTGGATGAAACATGGCTACCCAAAATCACCCGACCACATGCAACGCTGTAATATCAATTGCAACTGTCAACTTATCTACGTTGATAAAATACATCAACCTAATTAAAACATCACAATAAAACTTTCCAATAATTGTGGATTATCACGTGCTATAAGTATTGAAGTAACAACTGCAACACCGCCATTATATGTGTAATGCAAGATGATGCTTGAAAGTGTTGTATGTGTTAATGCGCGCATAAGAGTAAGTGTGAAACCCAAAACTGTAACGATACCAATCGCAGCCCAATCCCCCCAATATTGCCCAACATGCATTGCTGCAAATAATAGAGATATAAAATACAACGCAAATCTTTTCCCCTTAATGCGAGACAACATCTTATAAAAGAATCCTCGAAAGACAATCTCCTCGACAAATGGTGCTACAATAACTGCTAGTATCAAGAATATTGTCATCGAAATAGGCGACGTCACAGACTTAAGTATTTCACTTAAAGGGGTGATAGGTTGCTCACCACGTACAAAAACTAAGGCAGCAGAACTTACAGCAAATATAAGACCTAAAACAATAGGTAAAATAACAACCCTCACTTTAGATCGTTTTACACTATCCAATCCAATCTTATCCCAGAAACTACCCAAAGACATCCTTTCAGATGACTCATAAACAAGGTACAAAATTAATGCTGTTGATAAAATAGTTGTTAATAATAATTCATCAAACTCTGAAATTAATTGCGGAAACAATAAGGATAGATTAAATAACACTAAAGAAATACTTAACGCACCAAACAACCAAAGAATAATAACATAAGATAATTCTGCTGTTAAAAAAAATGATGATTGTTTATATGATTTCTGAGCAGTAAATTCTTTGAGAAAATTAATCCGACCCCAAAGATATACGGGGACAATACCACACATAACAAGAACAGAAGCATACTCTAGTTCTATCCATTTAAATATAAAACACACACCAAAAGCTACCGCCACTAAAATCACATGCCAATTTAAACGACGATAGGTATCAATAAAAAGATTCCTCTGTGCTAATTTAAAATTGTAGATGTCCCAAAGAATAACACCTAATAAAACAAACATTGCAACCACACCCATACTCGTCCTTTTCTCATGTAAAAATTATTTCTAACAACCTATATCAAAAGCCAATTCAACCTCTAGAAAATAACTGTAGAAAAATTATATTTAACTAACATTAAATGTCACTATACTTGGGATTACACATCTAGATAGGAGGGAATCTGAAACAAATTTATGTGTACGTCGGATTAAGACTCGCCGATCTTTGCTTCAACATTCTCAAGAATACTTTTTAAATTAACAGGCTTCACAAAATAACCGGCAATATCTAAACCATCGAACTTTCCTTCAAGATTTTCATGAGATGTTAAGATAAAGACTGGTACATCACAAAGTTCTTCTGTAGTACTACACTGACGCACAAATGAACACCCATCAAGATTCGGCATCATAACATCACAAATAATTAGATCTGGGTTAGCTTCTTGTGCTAAAACAAAACCCTCAATGCCATCCGTCGCCGTAATAACATCAAAGCCCCTTACTTTTAACCCATGCTTTAAAAGTTCAATGGTTGTTTGCTCATCATCGATAACCAATACTCTTTTCATAATAATACCGAATCCCTTCTAATCATCACTTAATAAATCTTCATCTTTATTTTCAATCAGTGCACTAGTTTGACGCGTACCACCCTCACTACTATAAACTTTAACATGTAAAACATCCCCATCCAAACATTCAATATCATAATCTTGAGAAAATTTTATTAAGTTCTTTTGACTGGCATAATAATAAGTATCGACCACTTTATTGTTTTTTGACAAAATTAGCTTCCTAACAAAGCGCTCAGTTGCTCTTGAGATTTTGTTATTTACCTCTACATGAAGCAAATTTTCTTGATAATTATATTCAGCCGTAATTTTGCCTAGAGGTTTGGCATGTGCAGAGACGCTAAACAAGAGAAACAAAAAGATAAAGAAAAATATTTTCTTCATATTATGAATACACCTATTCTACTGGAAAAGTAGCTATTTTAACAACGCCTATAAACGCTTGATTAACCATCTCAGCACTACCTTCCATAAGACCTGCGAGAAAGCCAATAA
>JBLINE010000055.1:0-6195 GCA_047638895.1 Lysobacterales bacterium | reverse complement strand
TAACTGGTGTTGATATCT
The DNA here is from genome assembly GCA_047638895.1 of Lysobacterales bacterium. Lineage (GTDB taxonomy): Bacteria > Omnitrophota > Gorgyraeia > Zapsychrales > Zapsychraceae > JANQNA01. The sequence continues at coordinate 6,177 of JBLINE010000055.1, read as the reverse complement.
CACGGGAAGCATTGGATTTAGCTTGTGAGAATGTAATTACGTGTAATGTAGCAGAACAGGTTACATTGATAGAAGCTGATGCGTATAAATATTTTAAAGAAGAAGCACAGCAAAAATTTGAATTAGTTATTTCAAATCCACCTTATATCCCGACGCAACAGTTAGGCGATTTACCTGATGACGTGCGACAAGAGCCGAGCATTGCTTTGGATGGTGGTAAGGATGGGCTTAAGTTTTATCGTTTGATAACACGCGCAGCGGTTGATATAGTAGTAAGTAATGGATGGTTGATGTTTGAGTGTGGTGATAATCAGCATGAAGCTATTGCTGATATGATTAATGATACTAAAAGTTTTTCTCCTGTAACCTTTGTTAAGGATTATGTGGGCGTAAAGCGTGTAGTAATTGCGCAACGCTTATAAAGGATATTTATGGATAAATTAATGATACAAGGAGGCGCAAGTCTCAAAGGCGAAGTTACTATATCAGGATCTAAGAATGCTGCTTTGCCTATTATGGCAGCGACATTACTAACCGATGAAGATTGTGTGATTCGTAATGTACCTAATCTTAGGGACACACGGACAATGATGGCGCTTCTTGAATCATTAGGTAAGAAAATTGAATTTAGTAAAAACAAACTTACTGTAAAATCAGATGGCACACTTAAACATGTGGCAGACTACAAGCTTGTTTCAACAATGCGTGGGTCATTTTGTGTATTAGGACCGATCTTAACAAAACTTGGGAAAGCAAAGATTTCATTACCTGGTGGCTGTGTTATTGGTATTCGCCCGGTTGATTTGCATATTAAAGGGTTAAAAGCATTAGGGGCTAAGATTGATTTTGATAATGGTTATGTTACGGCAAAGGCAAAGCAACTTAAAGGGCAACATATTTATTTAGGTGGTATGTTTGGTTCATCTGTGCTTGCGACGGCGAACGTGATGATGGCAGCTTGTTTGGCTATGGGTACGACAGTTATTGAGTCAGCGGCTTGTGAGCCTGAGGTTGAAGATTTAGCTAAGATGCTTATTAAAATGGGAGCAAAAATTACAGGACAAGGTAGTCCAAAAATTACAATTGTGGGTGTTAGAAAATTAAGTGGTGTGAATTATAAAATTATACCAGATCGTATTGAAGCAGGGACATATGTTTTAATGGCAGCGGCAACACGAAGTAATATTGCGATTAAAGGAGCTAATTACGGGCATTTAATGTCTTTAGTTGATAAATTAGATGAGGCAGGTATTAAAGTAACTAATGACAAAGGGACGATGCGTGTTAAGACACGTAAGACGATTAAACCTGTTAGTGTTACAACACATCCGTATCCAGGATTTCCAACTGATTTACAAGCACAGTTTTTGGCGGTAATGGCGCTTGCTGGTGGCATTAGCGTTATTGCAGATAAAGTATACCCTGACCGATTTATTCATATAGCAGAACTTAATCGTATGGGTGCTAATATAAGACGAGAAGGTATTAACGCAATTTCTCAAGGCGTTAAAAATTTACATGGGGCTCCAGTCATGGCGTCTGATCTGCGAGCATCAGCGGCTTTGGTTATTGCAGGACTAGCCGCTCAAGGTCAATCGGAAGTACATCGTATTTATCACTTAGAACGTGGGTATGAAAATTTAGAAGAAAAATTAGCAGGGCTTGGTGCTAAGGTTTGGAAAGAGAAAGCATAAGGTATTTATTATGATATTAATGATCGATAATTATGATTCGTTTACCTATAACATTGTTCAGTATTTGGGAGAACTTGGTGGGGAGCTTAAGGTATATCGTAATGATGCGTTAACTCTTGACGATGTCATTAAGATGAAACCTGAGCGTATCATTATTTCTCCAGGGCCTGGTCGTCCAGAGGCGGCGGGTATTTCTGTCGATATTATTAATGCGGTAAAAGAAGGTGTTATTAAAAAGACACCTGTCTTGGGCATCAAGCTCTTGGGTATGCTTTTGGTGGGAAAATCGTTCGTGCAGGAAAGATTATGCATGGTAAGACCTCAGATATGAAGCATGATAATAAAGATTTATTTAAAGGGCTATCCAATCCTTTTAAAGCGACGCGCTATCATTCTTTGGTTATTGAGCCTAAGAGTTTACCAAAATGTTTTACTGTAACTGCACGTAGTGAAGATAAAGAAATTATGGGTATTAAACATAAGACGTTACCAATGTGGGGTGTACAATTTCATCCAGAGTCTATTTTGACATTGGAAGGAAAAGCACTATTAGGTAATTTTTTAAAGTTAAAATAAAGATTAGAACTCATTAAAGGATTACTATGAAAAAATATATTGCTGCTTTAAATAGTCGTGAAAATTTATCTGAAGAAGAAATTCAAGAAGTGATGCAAATGATTATGTCCGGTGAGGCTAAGCGTGATGACGTTACTAACTTTTTATTAGCTTTACGTGCTAAAGGTCCGACGGTTGATGAGATTACAGGCGCAGCTAAGATTATGCGTAAGTTTGTTGTGCCGATTAAATCAAAGCATAAAAATATTTTAGATACATGTGGTACAGGGGGTGATCGTAAAGATACGTTTAATATTTCAACAACAGCAGCGTTGGTTTTGGCTGGTGCTGGAATGGTTGTGGCTAAACATGGTAATCGTTCGGTATCAAGTAGGTGTGGTAGTGCGTGTATTTTGGAAGCTTTGGGTGTTAATTTAGATGTAGAAGAAGCACATCTAAGTGAGTGTTTAGATCAAGTAGGTATAGCTTTTTTATTTGCTCAAAAACTACATCCTGCGATGAAGAATGTAGCAGCTATTCGTAAAGAATTGGGTGTTGAGACAATTTTTAATATTTTAGGACCACTTACAAATCCTGCGTCAGCAACGCATCAAGTAGTGGGTGTTTATAATCGTGATTTAGTTGAGCCAATTTGTGAAGTGCTTAAGAATTTGGGACTTAAAAAAGCATTGGTTGTACATGGTGCTGATGGGTTAGATGAGATTACAACGACGGATAAGACGTTTATTGCAGAAATTTTAGATGGTAATATTGTTACCTATGATATTGATCCTGAAGAAGTTGGTATTAAACGCGCACATGATAAAGATTTATTGGGTGGAGAGCTTGATGTGAACGTAAAGATTGTAAATGATATTCTTGACGGTAAGTTAGGCCCTAAAAGAGATATTGTTGTACTTAATGCGGCGTATGCGTTATATGCGGCTGAAGAAGTAAGTAGTATTGAAGATGGTATTGTGAAGGCTGAAGAATCAATTGATACGGGTGCGGCACGCAGGAAGCTTGAAGAATTAAAGGAGTTTACACATCGTGAGTTCTGATTTTCTTGATAAAATTATTGAGCATAAAAAGTTTGTGAATCATGAGAAGAGGGGTCTTTATAAGAATCTTAAAGACAACTTGTCCCGTACAGAATATTCGCGGTATGGTATTTTTAAGAAACAAATTTCTCAAGATAATGGTATTAATCTAATCGCAGAGCTTAAAAAAGCATCGCCTTCTAAGGGTATTATACGAGAAGATTTTAATTTGATTGAGTTGGCTAAGATTTGTGAGAAAGCTGGCGCCGCTGCTATTTCTGTTTTAACGGAAGATAAATATTTTTTGGGTAAGCCAGGGTTTGTGAAGGATGTGGCAGAAGCCGTAGGGCCACCAACTTTAACTAAGGATTTTATTATTGAAGAAGGACAGATTTACGAAGCGGCTTATAACGGGGCAAGTGCTGTGTTGCTAATTGTGGCGTTACTATCGGTTGATGAGATTAAGAAGTTAATGGCGGTTGCGAGTTCTTTGGATATTGATTGTTTAGTTGAGATTCATAATGAAGAAGAATTAAATCAAGCGCTTGAAGCTGGTGCTGAGATTATTGGTATTAACAATCGTGATCTAAAAACGTTTGTTGTTGATCTTAAGAATTGTGATCGGTTGATTCCTTTAATTCCTAAGGATAAAGTGATTGTGGCTGAGAGTGGTATTAAGACAAGTGAAGATATTAAACATTTACAAGAAATAGGGGCTAATGCTGTTTTGATTGGTGAAACATTTATGCGACAAGCGGATGTGGGAGCGAAGATCAAGGAATTATTAGGCAAGTAGTTATTAAAATTAAGTTATTAAATTGGAGTAGATTATGAGAGTAAAAGTATGTGGGTTAACTAATAAAGATGATTTATCAAGAGTAAGTTACTATGGGGCATCAGCTGTAGGATTTATATTTTATAAAAAGAGTCCAAGATATACATCACCATCAAGAACACGTAAATTGGTTGATGAATTACCACCATTTGTAACACCAGTCGGTGTTTTTGTAGATTCATCAGAACGTGCGATTCATGATATTTGTCGTTTCACAAATATTAAGACAATTCAGTTGCATGGTGATGAAACGCCAGCTCTTTGTGCGCGTTTGACTAGGAGTTACAATGTGATTAAATCTTTTCGTGTTGATAAATTCTTTGATCCAAAAGCGGTTGAAAAATATAAGACAGTAAGTGCTTATCTTTTTGATGCTTATGTAGAAGGCGAACCAGGAGGGACGGGGGAGACTTTTAATTGGGACTTAATTAAGAATGAAAAATTTAGTAAACCAGTTATTTTATCTGGTGGATTAAATTCTGAGAATGTTCAAGAAGCAGTTAAGACAATTAAGCCGTTTGCGATTGATGTGTCGAGTGGTTTGGAACAATCACCTGGCATTAAAGATCCACGTAAGATTCGTGCTTTCTTTGACGCACTTAATTCTTCAGAAGAATTATTATAATTAATTTACTGGACTACCTTGTCGGCTCTTGTTTGATGTGTTATATTTTTATTGAGCCGATAAAGGTAAACCTACGGAAACGTAGGGGCACAAAACTACAGACCTAACTTGTTTGTTGCCGAAAAGGCCTCGTAGAGTATCTGGGGCACTAGTTCCGCAAAGGCGGCGTGTTCGAACGAAATGGTGGCTGAGTTGCCGAAGAGCGATAAGGGAATAACCTTCCTTTATCGGTTCCACTTTAACCTTCTTATTATACCTCTTGCATCTTGTAAGAGGTTTTTTTTACATGGGGTGCCGATGTTATGATTATTAAAAATAATAAAGTTCGTGTAATAATATATTTAGTAGCCATCATTGGAGTAGCATTGCTTTTCAATAACTATGAATTTATTAAATTAATAGAGCCAAGGTTTACTCCAGGATGCCTTATTGGAATATTAACGATGGGTATTTTTATTGAAATAGGGTTGTCATTTAGAGATAAAAAAATAAGATGAAAAAATCTGATTTAAAGCGAAACCAACTCTTGCAAGAAGATAATTATAAGTATAGGGAATCTCTCTGTGGGAATTGTGGGGCGTGTTGTTGGGTTTTGGATGATCCTTGTGTCCATTTAAAGAAAAAGGCCAATGGATAGCATTTCTGCGATGTTTATGATGATCGCTATGGACTTCGTAAGACTGTAGGTGGCCAATCTTTTAAGTGTGTTAATATCCGTGAAATTCTTCATGAGCGCTGGAAAGGTGATGAATGTTGTGGGTATAAGAAACATTTAGATCTTCTCTAGGTGTAAACATCAAAGTTTATTTTAAGTTTATGTTTTAATATGTAATGTCGTGGCGCTAAGGCAAGATGCTAATTCACGGAACGGTTAGCGACGCGAGCTGTCTATCGTTAGGTAGGTGAGGAGAGTGACACTCATAGTGTAGTGAATTAGTATCTTGTACAGCGCGTACAATATCATAGCTTCTAGCAAACTGTGCGCAAGTCTCGCTAGTTAGGTGTTTTGTTTATTCGATTTCGTTTAGGCGCCTCTCGCTATAGATCGTTAGGCTAATTCACTCAAACAAATAAACAAAACCCCCTTTCGCTCGAAACACATATTTAAATATTAATCAACGTGAAAAACATTTACTCACCCTTTTTCTGTTCTTAAAATGTGTTAGAATATTTCTGATTCTAATAACTTATAGATTTAGGTAGAACATGTCAGAGCGCTATATTCGCGTATTTCAAAAGATTGATGTTAAGAAGGTGGGTGAGAACCTGCTTATTTTTGGTGATTTGTCTGCTGTTTGTGGTAAATGTAATGAAATGGGTTTGGCATTGCAGGATCATAAATGTAAGGCCTGTGATACTGAGTTTAAGTATATTGCTTTTCGTAATGTGCGTAATCATTTACCGAAGCTACGTAATCTTTCACAACAA
>JBLINE010000054.1:0-6197 GCA_047638895.1 Lysobacterales bacterium | reverse complement strand
GTCGACATAATCGTCTTTCAGTCAATTTCCCCATCGATTTAAAGGTTGATTCACAAATTACACTTGAGGGAAAGATGAAGGATATTTCATCTAAAAGTGCTTTTATTCAAATGAAGAGTAGCATTGCAATGCAAATAAACGATCAGTTTGATTTTCAGTTTAATTGCACTATTGATAATGAGATAGAAAAAATCTCAGGAACAATTTGTATTTCACGTATTGTTAAAGGCGAAGGTATCGCCGTCTACTTCACCAAAATGGATGAAGAATCCTCCGCACGCCTTAAGCAATTAGTAGGCTAATATAAGTATCTCTTTTATATAGTACTTGTTTTGTGAAGTTGGGCTGTTTCGTTGGTTATAAGACCAGCGGCTAGAAGATCATCAATACTACGATCCATTGTACACATGCCTAAAGCACCACCAGTTTGAATTTTTGAATAAATTTGTGGTGTTTGTCCTTCACGAATCATATTTGCGACAGCAAAGTCTGATATAAGTATTTCACGGGCAGCAACGCGTCCAGTACCGTCTACATTCGGTAATAGTTTCTGACAAATAATTCCTTTAATAACAACACTCAATGTCATGCGTATTTGAGATTGCTGATGAGGAGGGAATACATCAACGATACGGTCAATGGTTTGCGCCACATCCATTGTGTGAAGTGTAGCAAAAGCAAGATGGCCTGTTTCGGCAATTTCAAGTGTAGCAGCAATGGTTTCAAGATCACGCATCTCACCAACGAGAATAACATCTGGGTCTTCTCTTAAGGCATGCTTAAGAGCACTAGCAAAAGAAGGTGTATCATTTCCGATTTCACGCTGATTAATCATTGCTTTTTCATGGTTGTAAACAAATTCAACAGGATCTTCAATAGTTAAGATGTGTTTTGGATCTTCTTTGTTTATTTTATTAACTAACGCAGCAAGAGTTGTTGATTTCCCACTTCCAGTTGGTCCTGTTACAAGAACAAGGCCATTTTTTAATTTGGTTAGATTCTTAATAGCATCGGAAAGACCAATATCCTCGGCATCTGGAATCGTATAAGGAATAACACGTACAGCAATACCTACAAGATCTTTTTGCCAGTATAAATTAACACGAAAACGTGCACAGCCTTCAATTGCATAGGAGAAATCAAGTTCACGAGTATCAAGAAATTCTTTTTTTTGTTCGTCAGAAATCATAGAAAAAGCAAGTGCTTGAGTATCATCACAATTTAATTCTGAAAAACCATCAAGTGGTTTAAGGTCGCCCACATGGCGAATACTTGGAGGACGTCCAACGGTAAAATGAATATCAGAGGCGTCTTGTGATACAGATTTTATTAAAATGTCATTAATTTCCATAGGCGCAATTTAACATGTGTAAATGATAGGGTCAATGGAATGTTATTTTAATTTAAGTTCGGCCCAGATAGGGATATGATCGCTAGCAGATTTGTCTTTGACTTTACCTTTGTTTATAACTTCCATATTACTTGTGTAGATATGATCTAAGGTTGGTTTTTTGCGCAGAAGATACCAAGCATGATTAGTCCAACCGATATCGCGGGTGGCTAAAATGTAATTGTTTCTGGTAAATGAGGCTAGTATCTCCGCATTATCTTTCTTTGTGAATGTATTAAAATCTCCGCCGACAATAGCATGAGTTACTTCTTCTGGAATTGTTGATAAAATTTTATCAATACGTTGTTTTCTTTCTGTCGGTTTATTAAAAATTCCTAAATGAAGTGAGATGGCAGCCACTTTAGTATTGTTAACATCAAGTGTAGTAACAACGGCAATACGTTGCCGTTTATTTATGTTCTGATGGGGTAGAATAACTTTATAATCGTCTAGGATAGGCCATTTAGATAAAACAGCATTACCAAAGTCTTTTGCGTTGATTGGGTGAAGTACGGCTGGGTAATAGACAAAATTATAGTGTAGGGCTTGTGCAATGCGTTTGACACCATCTAAATCCATTTCTTGTAAAAGAATAATATCAGCATCATTAATGTCGCTGTAAGTTGAAAGAATCTTGATGGCTTTCTTAGTCTTTTTGGCGTATTTGATGTTATAAGAAACAACTTTAAGGGTATCTTTACTTGATGTAAAGTTTGAGACAATATCTTCAGCTATGTAGCGTGGCATGTTAGTTTGTGTGTAATTACGTAGATAGTTTTTCAGTTGACCACATCCAGTAAAGAATACACATATTATGAGTAAAAGATTAATTTTCTTAATAATAGTATTCCTGTAGTACTAATTATTGAATAGTTTTCTAAAGCATAAAAAGTATAACATATTTTTGAAGTATACACATAACAGGGATTAAACTAATTTTACGATTTTTATGTAATTTTATTCTTGCTGGTAGCTTAAAAAATGAGTAAACTAACTCACTATGTGTGGACGATTTACCTTAACTAATGTTAATAAGTCAGAGCTTTCTAAACGCTTCAATGGTGTTGACGTGCCGTCTAAGCTTAAAGCGGCGTATAATATTGCCCCTTCACAGGATATCCCTGTTATTTTAAATACATCTCCTAAAGTAATTAGTTTGGTGCAATGGGGATTAGTATCTCCTTGGGCCACAGATTTAAAGTCAGCGCATCGTATGAATAATGCACGGTGTGAGACTGTGACTGAGAAGCCATCTTTTAAAGGGCCCATTAAGCGGAGCCGCTGTTTAGTTATTGCTGATTCTTTTTATGAATGGCAACGTAAGGGTGCGCGCAGGCAACCTTTTCGTATTTTAAGGGATGATGAGAGTGTTTTTACTATGGCAGGTATTTGGGATACCTGGAAAAAGGGGTCTAAAACACTTAATACGTGTACGATTTTAACGACATCTCCCAATCGTCTAATGCGCTGTATTCATCATCGTATGCCAGTTATTTTACCTAAAGAGGCTGAAAAAAAGTATTTATTAAGTGAAAACATGACTGAAGTCCTAGCTTTACTCAAACCTTGCGATGAATCTCTGCTTAAAGCGTATGTGGTCTCAGATAAGGTTAATTCAGCGAGAAATACGGATAAAAACCTTATTGTGCCTGCAGAATTGATATAAATATTAATTATTTAAGTATAAAATTAAGTCATGTGTTCCCTTTATTCTTGAGTAAATTTTGTTATAATGGTGGCATCATTTAGTAAATAGAAAATTAGGTAATGGGCACTAGGCAATTGGCAATGGGGTTAAGACTAGTATGATAATTATTATCGTAACAGTCTAATTTCGATTGCCGAATGCCCACTGCCGATTGCCTAATAATATGTTTTAACTTAGTACAGTAAAGGGAGTAATCATTATGCCAAAAGCAACAGCAAGACACATCCTTGTAACAACAGAAGATGAATGTGCAAATTTAAAAACACAAATTGAAGGTGGTTCAGACTTTGCTGCCTTAGCTAAAGAGCATTCACAATGTCCATCAGGTCAGCAAGGTGGAGAATTAGGTGAATTTGGACCAGGACAAATGGTACCAGAATTTGATACAGTTGTTTTTAGTGCAGATGTCGGCTCTGTACAAGGACCAGTTGCAACACAGTTTGGTTTTCATTTACTTGAAGTAACAAGTCGTGAAGACTAAGTAGTATTTAGTGATCCAAGTTTAGAGCTTAGGTTTATTGTAAGTTCTGAACTTGGATCGTTTATTAAAATAGTTTTTAGAAAGAAGAAGATGAAATTTTTTAGTTTAGTAATTCTGTTAAGTATTGTTATTGGTTTATCCTCAGGATTTACTTTTAAAGAAACTTTTCCAAACAGCATTTTTTCAGATGAAGATATTGATGAAGCGGATGAAATGGAGGAAGATATCGACGGGGTTTATGATATCGCCCCAGAAGGGCAATCATCGGTAAATACACACAATAGTCGTACGGGATCGATGAAACGGTTGTATGAGGATAGCACAATAAAAGGTGAATATTATTTAAAAGAAGGTTTAAAGCAAGGCGTTGCCAAAGATTACTGGGAAACGGGTACAGTTAAACGTGAATATTCTTATAAAGATGATTATATTGAAGGTCTTGCGGTTGATTATGATTTAAAGGGAAATAAGATAGCTGAAAAGATGTATGAAAGAAATAAAATATCTGGTGATGTGATAAAATTTTATAAAAATGGACAAGTTAAAATGCAGGGACGTGTAAAGAATGGTCAACGTGTGGGTGTGTCTAAAAGTTTTTATAAAGATGGGGCTTTGTGGGAAGAAGTTGTTTTCGTTGCGGGTAAACAAGATGGGATAACAAATATTTATCATCCCAATGGAGAATTAAAGATAGTTAAGGATTATGTAGGTGGGGTGTGTCAGACAATGAAAATATATGAGGGTGGAATACTCAAATCTAATGAAGATTGTGGTCTACTTAATATGATTAAAAATTGAGAGTGTATTTTAAGAAAGTGATGGGATAAGTATTATGTTTAAAGCGGAATTAAGTAAGCAATTAATGATCAATATATTGGATGAAGTTGGTTCTTTATCGGATGTGACAAAGACTTTGACTGGAGCAGAGATTAATATGCTCGCTTTATGTGTCTATGAGGTTGAGGGCAATGTGGCTATTATGCTTGTTACAGATGATAATAATGGGGCTAAAAGCTTACTTGAAAGTTGTGACTATAATGTAGTTGAAGAAGAAGTGATATTATTAGAGGTACCAAATCAAACAGGGGCATTGCAAGTAGTTACCGACAAATTTCGGGAATCTGACATTAATATGCGCTTATTATATGGTAGTGTAAGTGAAGATAATGATAAGAGTATGGTGGTTATTATTGCAGAAGATAATCTAGATGCGATGATGGTAATTAAAACTGAAATTGAACGAGGATAAGAAAAGTTTAACGATGATTGGTGCGATTAAAAATATATTCATACTTTGTTGTTTGATACTTTCAGTCGCATTGCTTGCTATGTTTCTGATTCAGATACCATGGGTCTTTAAACAAGCATTAAAAGTTACTATAGCGAAAGAAGTTAAAGGCTACAAAATTATAGACCTTGACTTTACTGATCACAGCCTCGAGTTTTTTAAGTTTGTGAGTATCAGTGGTTTTAAAATAGTAGTTCAAAACGAACATGGTGATCAATGGCAATTTAGATCACGAGATCTTAATCTACGTTGCGATAACCTCCTTGGCAAAGATATTAATAAAACAGTAAGTGTTGAATTTGAAGAGGCTTCTTTAAAATCTAAAAAAGGTGTGGCTGTGACGGATGTGTCATTCACAGGCGATATGCACTTAAAAGATAAAAAGTTAAGTCATATTAAAGGTACTTTAACAGTTGGTGAAGTTGTAGCGCATGAACTTGTGGTTAATGATCTTAAAACTTACGTACTGGCAACTCAAGGAGAATTACATCTGCAAGATATATGGGCGCGTTTTTATGAAGGGATTATAAAGGGTGAAATAATAGTCGCTAATAAAAAGCATCTTCCATATAACATTGATATGCAGTTTGTTGGTGTTGATTTTGGCTCTTTGAGCATGTCACAGTTTGATTTGTCCTCGAAGATACAGGGTATTTATGATGGATTTATTCATATTGTAGGGTCGCAACAAAAGATCAAGACGGTTACAGGGAGTGTTGATGCTACGCAACTAGCGTTTATTCATTCAAGTCTGTTGGCTTTTCATTTTCAGTTCTTACCAGAGACTATTGTTTCATCTTTAAACAATATTACAGCTGAGAAGTCATTCATACCAATGGAGGAAATAAGCATTTCTTTTACAAATAAATCAAATTCTTTAATGTATGTTGAATCTAAATTAGCGAGTCAAAAGCATAATTTGGATCTTAATATTGATTATGACATCAATTTAAATCGATCATTGACTGATTTATTTAATAAATGGAGGAAGCATTGATTAAACTAATACAAAGTAAATGGGTGGGAAATATTTTTTCTACGTGTGCAATCCTTATTCTTTTAAGTGGCTGCACAGTAAAAGCGGTGGGCGATCCCAATCGACCAATCACGATTAATGCACACATCACACTTGATATTAAAGGGCTTGAAGAAACGGCACTTGATATTGAAGATTATGTGAGTGGCGAAGATGATACAAACGTTGAAGATTTATCAAAGGAGTGATGATGAAGATATTAATAACTTATATTATGATACTAGGATCTGTTGTTTTAGTAAGTACAGGTGTATTTGCAGAAACCACGTATAGTTTAAAGAAAATGACGCCAAG
>JBLINE010000053.1:0-6227 GCA_047638895.1 Lysobacterales bacterium | reverse complement strand
TTGCAGCGATTGAGAAAATGAAGCCATCTACATTACTCGGTGTACCAAGTTATATTTATCATCTTCTGCGTGAAGCGAAACATCGCAATGTCAAAATGCCATATGTTAAGAATATTGTTTTAGGTGCTTCACGTATTACGCGTACTTTTAAAGAGAAGATTGCAAGTTTATTACAAGAAATGGGAGCGGGTGAAGTTTGTGTTTTTGGTACGTATGGATTTACAGAAGCACGTTCGGCATGGGCGGAATGTCCAACATCGCTTGATACTTCAAGTGGTTATTTTTTATATCCTGACAAAGAAATATTTGAAGTTGTTAATCCTGACACTGGTGAAGTTTTGGGTGAGGGTGAAAGTGGTGAGTTAGTTTATACTTCACTTGATGCACGTGGCAGTGTAGTTTTACGTTATCGTACCGGTGATTATGTGAATGGTGGTATTACGTATGAACAATGTCCACATACAAAAATGATGGTGCCACGAATTTCAAGTGATATTACACGACTGTCGAATGTGAAAGAATTACAATTATCTAAGATTAAAGGAACTTTAGTTAATCTTAATAATTTTGAAGGAACACTTAATAAATTTCCTGAAATTGATGAATGGCAAGTTGAGATTGGTAAGAAAGATAATGATCCACATGAGATGGATGTATTAAAACTTTATTTAACAACATCAAGTACGTGTAATACAGAAAAGTTAGCTGAGATGGTGCATAAAGAAGTTGTTGCTACAACTGAGATATCGCCAAATACGATTACATTTATTCCAATGGAAGAAATGGTTAAACGCTTAGAACTTGAAACAGCAAATAAAGAAAAAAGAATTTTAGATAGTAGACCCAAAGAATAAGTGAGTAATTACGTAGTAATACAAACTTAAGGAAGTGAGCTATGGAACGGATTGCAGTAGTTAGTGGTTATAGAACGCCATTTTGTAAAATGGGAACGTATTTTAATGATTTAGGTGCAGAAGAATTGGGGCGTGTAGTTGTGCGTGAACTTTTGGAGCGCACTTCGTTTGATCCTAAACATTTAGATGAAGTTATTTTCGGGTGTGTTGGTCAACCTGCTGATGCGGCGAATATAGCCCGCGTTATTGCACTTCTGGCAGGTATTCCAAAAGAAGTACCAGCTTTTACTGTACATCGTAATTGTGCTTCGGGTATTGAGGCAGCAGCGCAGGCAATGATTAAGATTCGTGCAGGGGAAGGTAGTTGTTACCTTGTCGGTGGTGCTGAATCTATGAGTAATATTCCTTTTTATTTCCAGAAGAGCACACAAGAGTGGTTTATGTTATTACAAAGAGCAAAAACACCTCTGCAAAAGTTGGGTGTGTTATCCAAGTTTCGTTTAAGTATGTTTGCGCCAAAGATTGGGTTGCAGTTAGGATTAACAGACCCTGTGTGTGGACTTATTATGGGGCTTACAGCAGAGAACCTAGCACGTGATTATGGTATTACACGTGAAGAGCAAGATGAATTTTCTTTAATGTCACATAAAAAAGCAATGGCTGCACGTAATGTGTTAAGTGATGAAATTGTGCCTGTTATCCCAGGAAAGCGTTATAAAAAAGTAGTAGAACATGATAACGGACCACGTGATGGTCAAACGATTGAAGCATTGCAAAAATTAAAACCATATTTTGATCGTCGATCCGGTTCAGTAACTGTGGGTAACTCTTCACAAATTACAGATGGTGCAGCGGCTTTGCTGGTTATGACTGAAGCGAAAGCAAAAGAACTTAATATGGATATATTGGGATATATTAAAGATATTTCCGTTGCTGGTGTTGAGCCGTCTCGAATGGGTATTGGACCAGCGCATGCGATTCCGCAGGTTCTTAAGAAAACTAATATGGCTTTATCAGACTTTAAGGCTATTGAAATTAATGAAGCATTTGCTGCTCAAGTGATTGCTTGTGTTAAAGCACTTCAAAGCCCTGAATTTACTAAAGAGTTTGGTTACGAAGGATTTACAGGTAAAATTGATAGTGATATTTTAAATCCAAATGGTGGCGCTATTGCACTTGGACATCCAGTTGGGACGACGGGTGCGCGATTGATTTTATCAATGCTTAAACATATGCAACGTAAAAATTTGCAACATGGACTTGTATCACTATGTATTGGTGGTGGTCAAGGTGCGGCTGTTGTTTTAGAACGATAACATTTAATAGGAAATATAAGATGGGACTTTCATATCGAATTATTAAACATGTAGCGGTTGTTTCTTTTGATCATGATGACTCAAAAGTAAATATATTAAACAGTGACGTACTTACACGTTTAGATGTGATGCTTGATGAAGTGGCAAGTAAGAAAGATGTTCGTGCTGTTGTTTTTATGAGTATGAAGAATAATTGTTTTATTGCAGGGGCTGATATTAAAGAAATTGAGAAGATTGTCGAGCCTAACGATGGTGCAATAAAGGCAAAAGCTGGTCAAGATATAATGAATAAGATTGAAGATCTTAAGGTGCCAACCATCGCTGTTATTGATGGTGTTGCGTTAGGTGGTGGCTGTGAACTTGCGATTGCGTGTGACTATCGTATTTCAACATTTAATGAAAAAGTGCGTATCGGATTACCAGAAGTTAATTTAGGTTTTGTTCCAGGTTTTGGCGGATGCTATCGTCTACCACGTATTGTTGGCCTGCAAGAAGGCCTTAAAATGATTTTAGCAGGGCGTCCTATTGATTCGGCTAAAGCATTACGTATTGGTTTATTTGATAAATTATTTCCACAAAAAGATCTTGAAATATCTGTTTATAACTTTGTGGAAGATGTTATCGAAGGTAGATTTTCTAAAGAAAAATATGGTACAAAGAAATTACGTGGAATTAATAAAATACTTGAGGGCACAGCTTTCGGTCGTAGTATTGTTTATAAAGAATCACGTAAGTCTGTAATGAAGCTATCTAAAGGGTTTTATCCAGCGCCTCTTAAAGCTATTGATGTGATTGAAGAAGTATTTACAATCGATCGAAAAATGGGTTTGATGATTGAACGTGAAGCATTTGGTGAGCTTGCTGTTACTGATATTTCAAAAAGTTTGGTTAAAGTTTTTTATATGTCTGAAAAGTATCGCAAGTTAACACCAGAAAGTATTAAAGGTGTTGAACCTGTTTTAATTGAGAAAGCTGGTGTACTTGGTGCGGGTGTTATGGGTGGAGGTATTGCGCAACTTTTAAGCTCTAAAGATATTTGGACACGGATTAAGGATTTGAATTATGATGCGTTGGCTTTAGGTTTACGTTCTGCGAGTAAGGTTTATACACAAGCTGTAAAGAAGCGTAAATTTACAAAGGCGCAAGCGATTTCTAAGATGGATCATATTACAACAACACTTAATTACAGTGGATTTCAAAGTGTAGGTATTGTTATAGAAGCTGTTTTAGAAAAGATGGATGTTAAAAAAGCTGTGTTTAAAGAATTAGGTGAAAAAGTAAGTGAAGATTGTGTGCTAGCATCAAATACATCGGCACTTTCAGTGACGGAAA
This sequence comes from Lysobacterales bacterium, assembly GCA_047638895.1. GTDB lineage: Bacteria > Omnitrophota > Gorgyraeia > Zapsychrales > Zapsychraceae > JANQNA01. The sequence continues at coordinate 2,725 of JBLINE010000053.1, read as the reverse complement.
TGGCTCATGCAACAAAAAATCCATCACGTGTCATCGGGTTTCATTTTTTTAATCCAGTACATCGTATGCCTTTAGTTGAAATTATTACAACTGATGAAACTTCTAAAGAAGCATTGGCAACATCGTTAGCATTGGTGAAGCGTTTAGGCAAAACACCAATTGTTTGTAAAGACTCACCAGGCTTTGTGGTTAATCGTATTTTATTGGCTTATATGTCTGAAGCTGGGCGTATTTTGGAAGAATGTGGGCAGATGGAAGCAATTGATAAAATTATGACAGACTTTGGTATGCCAATGGGGCCATTTTTATTATCTGATGAAGTTGGGTTAGATGTAGGTTTAAAAGTTATGCGTATTTTAGAAGATGCTTTTGGTGAAAGGTTTGCACCAGCTGGGTTATTTCAAAAAATATTAGATAAGAAATTATTAGGAAAGAAAACTCAAAAGGGATTTTATCTACATGGGAAGAAGCGTAAAGTGAATACAGATGTGATGCGTATGATTGGCTGTGATAATGGGTCTTTAGACTCTAGTGCTTCACTTAAGCGTATGATTTATATTATGATTAATGAAGCGGCGATGTGTCTTGAAGATGGTGTTGTAGATGATACAGCAGCGATTGATGTAGGAATGGTTTTTGGAACAGGCTTTCCACCATTTCGCGCAGGACTTTTAAGGTATGCAGATACTATAGGAATTGATACGATTGTTTCTGAAATGGATCAATTGTGTGAAGATCTTGATACAACACGATTTAAACCATGTGCTTATTTACAAGATTTAAAATCTAAAGGAGTTAGTTTTTATGGATCGTGATCAGCAAAGTTCAATTTATATGGTGGCTTCAGTAATAGGTGTTTTACTGATTATTTTAGTTACTTGGCAAATTGTTAGATCAAACCATTATGTATCTTATACGTCACCTGATAAGGCATTTACAATCGGACATCCAGGAAGTTGGAAATTAACTGAAGATTTCCAAGGAGCCGCGATCGTGATATCGACACCGTTAAGTAATGAGTTAGATGCTTTTCATGATAACATTACTGTTGTTATTCAAGACTTAAGTGGTCGCCCGATGAGTTTGAAGAAATATACTGAGACAGCTGTTCATCAAATGAAAGTTGTTTTTGAAAGTAATTTAATTATTTTAGATCAAGATTCTTTTTATTTAAGCGATACACCAGGTTTTAAATTTGTTTATATTGGAAAGACAGAAGCTTCCGAACTACAAATAATGAACACATGGACTATTAAAGATAATATTGCCTATCAAGTTTCTTATACAGCGCTTGAATCGAGCTATGAAGAATTCATAGACGATGCTGAAAAAATAATTAAATCGTTTAAAATTAATTGATAGGAATTAGTACACGTATGTTTGATGATGAAAGTTTAGAGTTAGATAAAATATCCTTACCTAAGGTAGATCCTAATTGTTCAGTGTTTAATGAGTGTGGTGGATGTTCTTACCAAGATGTTTCCTATCAAGATGAACTAATTATAAAACAAAGAAAGTTACAAACATTATTGTCTAAAGACACTGATCTATCTGGTGTTATTTTTGATGATGTGGTTCCTTCACCGCAACCTTATAATTACCGTCACCGACTTGATTTAAAGTTGAAACGTACAAAAGAGGGCGTGGTATTTATTGGTTTTACAGCAAAAAAAGGGCGTGGTGTTATTCCAATTGAAGATTGTCCAATTGGAATGCAAGCTGTCTCTGATTTTATTCCACAACTAAAAAAAGAAGCTATTGAAGCGTTAACACCAAAGTATCGACAAGCTAATTTAGTTGTACGTACGGGTGATGATGGCCGTGTTTTTTGGGGTGGTATTGGTAAGCGTTCTTTGCGGATGAATGAATCGGATTATTTATGGACAGAAATCCGTGAGCGTAAAATTTATTACGCTATGGAAACATTCTTTCAAGCTAATTTATCTATTTTACCACTTTTATTTGATGCAATTGATGCACTTAATATTTTTAATAAAGAGACGACGTTTTATGATTTATATGGCGGAGTTGGATTCTTCGGTTTAGGTTTAATTGATTCTGTACGTGATGTTGTGCATATTGAGAATGCTAAAGCATCTGTTGAGCTTGCAAGATATAATGTAAAAAAACACGCTTTAGAAAACTTTCAAGTTATTGAAGGTGATGTTGAAGAAGAGTTGCCACCGATCTTAAAAGCTGTAGGATCGGGACGGAAAATAGCTATGATTGATCCACCGCGAGCGGGTTTAAGTGATCAGTCACGTGATTTTATAACTAACTTAAGTGAGTTTGAGTATATTTTATATCTATCTTGTAATCCAGAAGCACTTGCGCGGGATTTAAATGATTTTATAAAAAAAGATTGGAATGTTGAACGTATTATTCCATTTGATTTTTTCCCAAAGACTAAGCACCTAGAAACGTTAGTTATTATGCATCGGGGTGAGTGACCGATCGACTGTATGTGATATTTTCTATTTAATCTAAGGAATTCCCCGTAAGCTTGCTGCTGGGTGGTAAGATATGTTCGCGATGAGCGAACATATTACAAAATCCCATAACAAGACGTTATTGATGTATCACATAGTGTGTCCAGTGAAATATCGAAGAGATGTGTTTAGTAAAGAGGTGGAAAAGACGTTGAAAGAAGTATGTTTGGGAATAAAAGAAAGGTTTGAGATCAATTTCATTGAGATTGGTGCAGACGACAATCATGTACATTTTC
>JBLINE010000052.1:0-6253 GCA_047638895.1 Lysobacterales bacterium | reverse complement strand
TGTACGTACTACACAACCTGGCCTTCATTGGAAGATGCCTTTAAATATTGAGACGCTTGATAAAGTTAAGGTACGCTTTCCTTATAAAGAAGAGTTTGGGTTTCGTACGCTTTCAGCGGGTATTAATACAAAATATTCTAATCAACGCTTTGATGATGAATCGATTATGTTGACGGGGGATTTAAATGTTCTTAATGTAACATGGACGGTTGAATTTAAAATAAAAGATCCTGTTCAGTTGTTGTTTAACGTGAAAAACCCGGCTGAAACGGTACGTGATATATCAGAATCTGTTATGCGTCAATCTATTGGTGATAGTTCGGTGTCTGAAGCACTAACAACACGTCGTAATCAGATTAATCAAGAAGTACAAGAGCAGTTACAAAACATCTTAGATAGTTATGAAGCAGGAATTCAGATTGAAACAGTTAAGCTTCAAGATGTTAATCCTCCAGATGTTGTTAAGAAATCATTTAACGAAGTTAATGAGGCGAAACAAGAAAAAGAACGCACGACTAATGAAGCATGGGAATCTTATAATAAAGCTATTCCACGTGCTAAAGGACAAGCGGCTAAAACTATTAGTGAAGCTGAAGGGTATGCATCAGCGAAAATTAGTAAAGCTGAAGGGGATGCTAATAAATTTCTTGAAACTTGGGGTGCTTATAAAGAAGCGAAAGATGTTACACGTAGTCGTATGTATTTAGAAACGATGGAAGAAGTGTTACCGAGAGCTGGAAATATTTATGTCTTTGAACCAAAGGCTAACAGTATTTTACCTCTTCTTAATTTAACAGGAGGTTCTACTCATGAATAAATTCGCTAATATATTTATTGGAATTATTGTTTTAATTATTGTTGCCGCATCAAGTGGTGCTTTATATACTGTTGATGAAACACAACAAGTGGTTATCACACGTTTCGGTGCGCCAATTGGTAAGCCTATTACTGAAGCGGGACTTCATTTTAAAACACCATTTATTCAGACTGCGAACTTTTTTGAAAAACGCATTTTACAATGGGATGGTGATGCTAAGCAAATTCAAACACTTGAAAAACGTTATATTTGGGTTGATGCCACAGCACGTTGGCGTATTGTTGATGCCCTTAAATTTATGCGTACAGTACGTACAGAGAAGAATGCTCAAGGCCGTTTAGATTTGATTATTAATTCGGCAACGCGTGATGTGATTGCAAAGAATAAGTTAGTTGAATCTGTGCGTAATACTAATCGTTTGGTTGATGTTGGTGTGCCATTAGGTAGTGATGCTGCACTTACATTTTCACAATCTGAACTTGAAAAAATTACTAAAGGCCGGGATCAATTAAGTCGTGAAGTATTAAATACAAGTTCTACTGAAATATTACGTTATGGTATCGAACTTGTTGATGTGCGTATCAAACGCATTAATTATATTGAAGACGTACAACGTAAAGTATATGAGCGTATGATTTCAGAGCGTCGTCAGGCGGCAGAGCAGTTTCGTTCAGAGGGTCAAGGAAAGAAAGCTGAGATTCAAGGACAGATGTCAAAAGAATTACAGCAAATTGAAGCAGGTGCTTACCGAGCGGCTCAAGAGCTAAAAGGGGTAGCGGATGCTAAGGCGATTGCGATTTATGCAAATGCTTACAATAAAGATCCTGACTTTTATACGTTTACAAAAACGCTTGAAAGTTATAGAAAGACAATGAAGGAAGGTACTACGCTAATTATGTCGACAGATAATGCGTATTATCGCCAATTAAATGGTATAGGTGTTAAAACCGGACAATAAGAATTAATGTGATTGAGACATTATGTATGTAGGATAGAAATAAAAAAAGAGCCATTAATTATTAGTGGCTCTTTTTTTGTTTAAATTATTATGAAAAAGACATATGAAATAGCTATACAGTACAAACAAGAAGATATGTTAGTTGGCGAGCTTATAATGAATCTTTTGTTCCAATATGGCTTCGCTCTTGAAGAGGTACTTGAGTTAACAGAATGCGGAATTAGTTCAGTATTAGTTTATTTCGATACGAATGGCGCGATGCGCAAGTTAGCTAATAAATTAAAGAAACTTAATTTAAAGAAAGTAACTATTAGAATACAATCCTTGACAGATGATGATTGGAAAACTAAATGGAAAAAAGATTTTAAACCATTTATGTTAACTAAACGTTTTAAAGTTGTGCCATCGTGGCTTAAAAAAGAACATAAAACATCAAAGATACCGATATACGTTGATACTAGTTTAGCGTTTGGTACTGGGTTGCATGCGACAACACAATTTATGGCGCAATTTATTGATAATAATTCTGGTAAGTTTGATAGTTTAATTGATATAGGAACGGGCACTGGGATTCTTGCTATTATTGCAAGAAAATGTGGTGCAACACACGTGGCAGGTTTAGATATTAGTGAAGATGCGGTTAAGATTGCGGCTGAGAATATGACCAATAATGATTGTGTATTTGATGAATTAAAAGCGATGGATTTTGACAAATATCAACCAACACAAAAATATGATTATGTGGCAGCTAATTTAATTACAGATGTTTTAATAGATTTTAAGAGTAAGATTATTGGATTGGTAAAAAAAGGTGGGTATTTAGCTGTTTCTGGGATTTCAGTTAGTAATTATGAATATTTTAGAAAATCTTTTAAGTCTGTACAATTACGATGTGTGAATATTGAAAAGGGTAATGGTTGGTCGGCAATATTGTTTAAAAAGATGTAGCGTAAACTGATGAGAACTCGTATAAGATAGTGATTATGGAAGAACCAGAATTAAGAAAGAAGATGCGTACACTTAAAGTTTTCTTTAAGGATATTAAAGAGCAATTTGTACGTGCGAGTGGTCCTGGTGGACAAAATGTAAACAAAACATCAACGTGTGTGATGTTGCATCATCTTCCAACAGGGATTCAAGTGAAGTGCCAAGCGGCACGCTCTCAAGCTCTTAATCGTGATAAGGCGCTTGAGTTATTAGTTAAGAAGATTGAGAAGCAACGTAATGATATTTATTTAAAGAAACAACAAGAAATAGCTAAAAAGAAGCGACAGAATCGTAAACGCTCAAGATCACAAAAAGAAAAGATGTTGGACAAGAAAAGTCACCAATCAACAATGAAGCAATCACGCAAGAAGATTGATGTACGTAAAGGCGATATTTAAATTAAGGAGAATGCTATGAGTCAGAGCCCACATAAACAAGCAGAAGGAATGGTTGATATTAGTAATAAAGATATTACTAAACGTATCGCCCGTGCAACATGTCAGGTTAAATTTAGTGAAGCAGGATATTTTAAATTAATTAATGAAGGATCGCCTAAAGGAAATATTTTTGAAACGGCAAAAGTGGCAGGAATTATGGCGGCTAAAAATACGCCACAAATTATTCCAATGTGTCATCCATTGCAATTAAGTAAGGTTAGTGTGATATGTGAACTTGATGCGGCGACATATTCTGTAAATATTTTTTCTGAAGTGATTTTTAAGGGACAAACAGGTGTTGAGATGGAAGCTATGGCGGCGGTAACAGCGGCAGCGCTTACTGTTTATGACATGATGAAATGGGCAGATAAAGGTATTGTTATTGCGGATGTTCAACTAGAACATAAGAGTGGCGGAAAGAGTGGTATTTTTAATCGTGGGTAAGAAAATAATTGGTTTAATTTATAGATTTCGTTTTGCAATCATTGCTATTACTGTTGCCCTTTCTTTATGGTTACGTCCGCAGGTGGCTGATATAAATGTAAAGTACAATGAAGCACGTATGCTTATGGGAACGACAGTAAGTATTGATGTATGTCAGTCGTATTATGATTTAGAGAATATTATTCAAGTGTACGCAGAAGTGTGGGAGCGTTTAGAGGAAATAGCATGGCGGATGAATGTTTATGATGCGCGTAGTGAAGTAACGTTAATTAATAATGCGCAAGGAGCTACTGTTACAATCCAAGAAGATACGTATCAATTATTAAAAAGATCTAAGTATGCGTATCAACAAACACATCAAACTTTTGATATTACTGTTCGTCCATTGATTGATTTTTGGAAAGAAAAGTCTGATGAAGGGGTTATGCCATCTGAAGAAGAGTTGCAAGAGATACTGCCTTTCATTGGTGCTGAAAATATTAGGTTACTTAAAAACAATCAAGTACAATTAAACAATCCACATACACGTATTGATTTAGGTGGTAATGCTAAAGGGTATGCGATTGATGAAGCAGTACGTATTTTCAAGAAACATGATATTGAACGTGTTTTTGTTGATGCGGGTGGTGATGTTTTTGTTTCAGGCGCGTCTTGTCAAAATACGGATTGGCGCGTTGGGGTGAGAGACTCGAAAGAATTAAATCGTATTGCACTAGTCGTAAAAGGGCAAAATATTGCTGTTACGACATCAGGAAACTATGAGCAGTATGTTGTTATTGGAGATAAGAAATTTTCACATATTATCGATCCACGCACAGGAATGCCACAAGAGAATGTGGCAAGTGCTACAGTTATAGGGCCATCAGCAGAAGTAGCTGATGTGCTTTCTACAGCATTAACTGTTTTAGATCCTGAGGAGGGCGTTGCGCTTATTGATCGATTAGGCGAGGGGTATGCTAGTTTAACGGTAGTGATGAACGCTCAGGCTGAAGTTCTACGCTATGAAAGTAAAAATCTTAAGTCTTATTTAGTTCAAATAAATAATTTAAAGGAGTGATGTTGTGAGCAATACGCATCAAACAATTTCAGAAGATTCAGAATACCAAACGTTCGTTGATTCCATTGAACTTTTTGATGAATCTTATACCGATAGTATCAATAAAGAAAAGTATTTTGGATTTCCTACCACGTCTATACTAAAGACTGAAAAACGTTTATTAGATCCGACGGCGTCAAATATTGCTTATGTCTCTATGGAATATGGGCTTGCGCCTAGCATTTATCATTCTTTCAAATCTTCTAAGCCACTTAGTGAAGATAATAAATTTTTTACACATGATGTTTTTTCAAATCAATGGATTACCGATTATTTGTATAAGATAAAAATTGATAAAATGTTGGATATTCCGATTTATAGTGGTGGCTTAGGAGTTTTAGCTGGGGATTCGATTAAGAGTTCGGCAGATTTAAACTTTCCAGTTGTTGGTTTTGGTATTTTATGGAATAAGGGTTATTTTAAGCAAAACTTTTGGTATAAGCATGGTCAAGTGCCACAGCAATTACAATGGGACCCACATAGTTATCCAGGATTAATTCCTCTTAAGAATCGTATTACTGTTCCAACTAAGGAAGGTGATATTACTTTACGTCTTTGGAAATACTATGTTTATAGTTATGATAAATCATTTGTTGTACCGTTAATATTACTTGATGCGAATCTTGAAGAAAATAAACCAGAGTTCAGACAACTTACTGATCAACTTTATCGTAGTGATGATGTGCGTTGGAAAATTTATCAACGCTTAATTCTTGGTGTTGGTGCTGTTCGTGCTTTAAAGTCATTGAATTATAAAGTCGAAGATTTTCATTTAAATGAAGGCCATGCAGCTTTTGCGATTGTTGAGAAGTATTTAACGGATTTTAAAGGAAGATTAGATGATTTAAAAGAAAGATTTGTTTATACATGTCATACACCGGTTATTGCTGGGCATGATCGCTTTGCGGCCCACGATTTAAAGAAATATTTATTGGATGAATACGTCGATACGGCTATTAATATGGGGAGTGATCCTGAACATCACGATCAAGTTAATTTAACGTATCTATCTTTAAATTCAACTAAGCGTTTTAATGCTGTGGCACAAAAGCACGGTGATGTTATGCGTCTGCAGTTTGCAGATTTCTCTAAACGCATAAAAGCAATTACGAATGGTATTCATCTACATACGTGGATAACAGATCATACAGCTAATTGTCTTAATACATATCAAAAACAAATAGGGGATTGGCGTAAAGATCCTAATAATCTTCTTAAGGTTGAAGATCTTAAGGTGAATGTAGACTTTCGTAAAGATTTATTTGATGCGCATCAGAAAAATAAAGGGGCATTGGTTGATTTGCTTAAGCCTTGGAATTTCTCACCTGATGTCTTTACGATTTGTTGGGCAAGACGGATTGCAGGGTATAAGAGGCCAGCGTTACTTTTTTATGATATTGAACGTATTGTGGCCTTGGCAGAAAAGTTTGGCCCAATTCAGATTGTTTTTGCAGGTAAAGCGCATCCTAATGATGATGTTGGCTCGGCTCATATTGAGGATATATTAAATCAAA